>NZ_DALZDK010000001.1:199884-221083 GCF_031978665.1 Niallia sp.
CACAGTCCCTTAGAACCGTTTCAAATATGGATGGAATGGACAAGCTAGTAGATACGTTAAAAATGGATTTCACTGGTTTAAGCTTCTTGAACTTAGTAGATTTTGATGCTTTATTCGGACATAGACGTGATCCAATTGGTTACGGAAAAGCATTAGAAGAATATGATGCTAGACTTCCAGAAGTATTTGAATTACTGAAGGATGATGATTTATTAATTATTACCGCAGACCATGGGAATGATCCTATCCATCATGGAACCGATCATACAAGAGAATATGTGCCATTATTAGTGTTTAATAAAGCATTAAAAGAATCGAAGGAATTGCCACTTCGTAAAACATTTGCTGATATTGGCGCAACTGTTGCAGATAATTTTGGCGTGAAGCTGCCTAAACATGGAACTAGTTTCTTAAATGACTTAATATAAGGGGAAATAAATATGAATTATACAATGATTAAACAATCAGCAGATTTCTTAAAACAAAAATATGCAAATGCACCTAAAATTGGATTGATTCTTGGTTCTGGGTTAGGCGTTTTGGCAGAGGAAATCGAAAATCCAGTAAAAATACCATATGAAGACATTCCAGAATTTCCTGTATCTACCGTAGAAGGACACGCTGGCCAGCTAGTGTTTGGCACAATTAATGGGGTAGAAGTAGTAGCAATGCAAGGACGTTTCCATTTCTATGAGGGATATTCCTTTGATAAAGTAACTTTTCCAGTTCGAGTAATGAAAGAATTAGGTGTTGAAAAATTAATTGTAACAAATGCTGCAGGTGGAGTGAATGAAAGCTTTGCACCAGGCGATTTAATGCTAATTTCTGATCATATTAATAATATGGGAACAAATCCACTAATCGGACCTAACGACAACAAATTAGGCGCACGATTCCCTGATATGTCAGAAGCATATTGCAAAAACCTTCGTGAGACAGCGCGCAATGTAGCAAGTAAAATTGGGCTAAAGGTTCAAGAGGGTGTTTATGTCGGAAATACAGGTCCATCCTATGAAACACCAGCAGAAGTAAGAATGCTGCGCGTTTTAGGCGGAGATGCAGTCGGTATGTCAACAGTGCCAGAAGTAATTGTGGCTCGTCATGCAGGAATGAAAGTTTTAGGGATTTCTTGTATTTCCAATATGGCTGCGGGTATCCTAGATCAACCACTAAATCACGAAGAAGTAATCGAAACAACAGAAAAAGTAAAAGCAAACTTTCTTCAATATGTAAAAGAATTGATTAATGAAATTGGCGCATAAGACTATAAAAGAGAGTTACCATTTGAACATTACGTTTATATGGTAACTCTTTAGCGTAATAAGTTTATACACCGTTTACATGAATCTAATCCTTGAAATTTGCAGTAATGCGACTTTAATTTTTGCAATTTAAAGAAAATGTTTTTCAATATATAATGAAGGAGATTCTATTATGGCATTAAGAATGGTCGATTTAATTGAGAAGAAAAGAGACGGTTTAGAATTAACAAAAGAAGAAATTTCATTTATCATTCAAGGATATACAGATGGAAGTATTCCGGATTATCAAATGAGTGCTTTTGCTATGGCTGTATATTTTCAAGATATGACAGAATCAGAACGTGCGGAACTTACGATGGCAATGGTTCATTCAGGTGATGTCATTGATTTATCTGCCATTGAAGGAATTAAAGTCGATAAACATTCTACTGGAGGAGTTGGCGATACTACTACATTAGTATTAGGACCGCTTGTCGCAGCAGTAGGCGTTCCAGTGGCGAAAATGAGTGGAAGAGGCTTAGGACATACTGGTGGAACGATTGATAAATTGGAATCAGTTAAAGGGTTTCATGTAGAAATAGAAAAAGATGAGTTTATTCATTTAGTAAATAAAAATAAATTAGCGGTAATCGGGCAAAGTGGTAATTTAACTCCTGCTGATAAAAAATTGTATGCTTTAAGAGATGTAACAGCAACAGTAAATAGTATTCCGCTAATTGCTAGCAGTATCATGAGTAAGAAAATTGCTGCAGGTGCGGACTCTATTTGTTTAGATGTGAAAACTGGTGCAGGAGCATTTATGAAGACGCTAGATGCCTCAAGAGAGCTTGCAGAGGCGATGGTTCAAATAGGTAACAAGGTAGGCAGAAAAACGATGGCGGTTATATCCGATATGAGTCAGCCTTTAGGATATGCGATTGGTAATGCCCTTGAAGTAAAAGAGGCTATTGATACATTAAAAGGAAATGGACCTGAAGATTTAACAGAATTATGTCTAACATTAGGCAGTCACATGGTTTACTTAGCTGGAAAAGCGGAATCTACAGATACTGCGCGAGATATGCTTCAAGAGGTAATAGATAATGGCAAAGCCCTTGAAACATTTAAACTTTTCTTACGTTCTCAAGGTGGAGATGCAGCTGTTGTTGACAATCCAGATTTGTTACCGACGGCTAAATTTGTAATTGAGCTTCCTGCAAAAGAAACTGGCTATATCTCAGAAATAACTGCTGACAGCATTGGTACAGCTGCGATGCTTTTAGGTGCTGGGCGTGCAACGAAAGAATCGGAAATAGACTTAGCTGTTGGTTTAGTTTTGCGAAAGAAAATTGGTGAGCAAGTAGAGGCAGGAGAATCTCTTGTAACTATTTATAGTAATACAGAAGCTATTGATGATGTAACAAAAAAATTATATGAACACATTAAGGTTTCTTCTACTGCTGTAAAGGCTCCTACACTAATTTATGAAGTTATTACTCAATAGAGACAAAACCCAATGGCGAAATTTGGCCATTGGGTTTTGTCTCTATTGCTTCGTCAAGATCACTGGTCCATCAGCTGTAATAGCTAAGGTATGCTCGTATTGTGCAGAAAGACTGCCATCAACTGTCCGTGCTGTCCATCCATCTAAATCTACTTTTGCATGGTACATTCCAATGTTCAACATCGGTTCAATTGTGATAACCATGCCTTCCTTTAGGCGCGTGCCCACATTAGGTGGACCATAATGTGGAACCTGTGGTAACTCGTGCATTTCTCTACCAATTGCATGCCCAACAAAATCGCGGACTACCCCATATCCTCTTGCTTCTGCAAATGTTTGAATTGCATGGGAGATATCTCCTACTCGGTTTCCTACCACAGCTTGTTCTATTCCTATGTATAATGCGTCTTCGGTCGCTTTTAATAGATTTTTCGCTTCATCTGAAACATTTCCTACTGCGTAAGACCAAGCAGAATCAGCAAGCCATCCATCTAAGTTAACAACCATATCTATCGTAACAATATCCCCATCTTTTAAAGGAGTTTTGGACGGAAAGCCATGACAAATTACATCATTAACAGATGCACAGGTTGCAAAAGGATAGCCATGGTAACCTTTCTGTTCTGGAGTAGCCCCTCTTTGTAAGATATAGTTTTCTGCAAATATATCGATTTCTTCTGTAGTAATCCCAGGGTTCACTAATTTTTTAATTTCTTTATGACAATCTGCAAGAATTTCGCCTGCTTTTTTCATTCTTTCAATTTGTTCGGGTGTTTTTAAATGAATCAAATTTATTCCTCCTTTTACCTCTATTAATTATAACCTAGACGATCAAACAAAGCCTAACATTTGATAAGAATGTATTACTCTTTCTTATCAGTTTAGGGCTATTCAAATTATTTTATGAATATTCCTCGTTGGCTGTATAAACTTTACTTTTTTGGAAAAAATGGAGGCTATATAGAATGGAGGGTCAATAGATGAAACGCATCATATCAATGTTAGTCATTACCTGTTTTATAACATCAATTTTGGCACCAAGCACATTAGCCGCTGAGAAAAAGCAAGAATTAGTCGATAATGTAAAATCAGCCATTTTAATTGATCGAGATACAGGAACTGTTATGTATGAGAAAAACAGCGAGGAAAAGCTTCCCCCGGCAAGTATGACAAAAATAATGACCATGCTTCTTATTATGGAAGCAATTGATCAGGGAAAATTAAAGTTAGATGAAAAAATACGAACAAGTGAGCATGCGGCATCTATGGGAGGCTCACAAATATTCCTAGAACCAGGAGAAGAAATGACAACAGAGGAAATGTTAAAAGGAATTGCCATCGGTTCAGGAAATGATGCAGCAGTTGCTGTTGCTGAAAGATTAGCAGGATCTGAGGAAGAATTTGTTAATTTAATGAATAAAAAAGCAAAAGAATTAGGCTTAGAAAGTACTCAGTTTCAAAATGTTACAGGGTTGCCGGTAGCAGATCATTACAGTTCAGCAAAAGATATGGCGCTTATGGCAAAAGAGCTATTAAAGTATGAGGATATTACAAAATTCACTGGTACGTATGAAGATTATTTAAGAGAAGATACAGATAAAAAGTTTTGGCTTGTTAATACTAACCGTCTTGTTAAGTTTTATCCAGGAGTAGATGGTTTAAAAACTGGTTTTACAGCTGAAGCGAAATATTGTTTAACAGCAACTGCTATGAAGAATGGAATGCGTGTAATTGCAGTTGTTTTCGGTGCGCCAACATCGAAAGAAAGAAATGCTCAAGTAACAAAAATGCTTGATTATGCATTTAGTCAATATGAAACACATCCATTGCATAAACGAGAAGAAGCAATTGGCAAAGTGAAGGTAAGTAAAGGATCAGAAAAAGAATTAACTGCTGTTACAAGCGAACCTATTTCCATCCTTACGAAAAAAGGGGAGCAAATAGATAAATTAGAAAAAGTAATCACCATGAATAAAAATTTAAAAGCCCCAATTGAAAAAGGGCAGGAAATTGGCAAAATTACGTATAAACAAGATGGTAAAACATTAGTTTCAAGTCCATTAGTTGCCCAAAAAGAAATAAAGCAAGCGAAATGGTGGACTTTGTTTAAACGTTCAGCTGGAATGTTTACGAAAACAGAATAGTATTTTTTGGTGTTGTCGAATCGGTTAGTATTCCTTCTATTTTTAGCGAATTGACACTAGTTTTGTCTGTGGAGAAGGAAATGCATTATGAATCTAGAATAGTTTCTTTAAACCAAATAAGGAGGCTATTCTTGTGAGTCTTAATATTGAGTTGGAAGTAAAAAACAATGTACTTTGTATACGCCTATCTGGGGAATTGGATCATCACTATGCAGAAGAATTACGAACAAAAGCAACTACTGCCATAGAGAGCTATAATATTCGTCACATCATATTAAACCTTGAACACTTATCCTTCATGGATAGTTCTGGCTTAGGTGTTATCTTAGGCAGATATAAACAAATAAAGCAGCTAGGGGGAGAAATGGTGATTTGTGCTATTTCCCCAAGTGTACAGCGCTTATTTGATATGTCAGGCATGTTTAAAATTATGAAGCTAGAAACAAATGAAGAATTTGCCCTACAACGATTGGGGGTAGCTTAAGATGAGAAATGAAATGCATATCCAATTTAGCGCACTTAGCCAGAATGAATCCTTTGCGCGTGTGACGGTAGCAGCTTTTATTGCACAGCTTGATCCAACAATGGATGAATTAACAGAAATTAAAACAGTCGTATCAGAAGCAGTGACAAACTGTATTATTCATGGCTATGAAAATGATCCGAATGGAATTGTTTATATTTCTGTCATATTAGAAGATTCATACATTGATTTAACCATCAGAGATGAAGGGAAAGGAATTTTCGATGTAGAGGAAGCAAGACAGCCATTATTTACGACAAAGCCAGAGCTTGAACGATCTGGTATGGGATTCACCATCATGGAAAACTTTATGGATGAAATCGAAATTCAATCAAGTCCAGATAGCGGAACAGAGATTCGTCTGCGTAAGCATTTAATGAATAGCAAAATGCTGAGCAATTAAGGAGAATCGTCTATGGATGTGGAGGTAAAGAAAGATAAGAAGGAAACGTATCTAAAAGACCATGAAGTCAAAGACTTAATAAAACGAAGCCAAGATGGAGATCAATCAGCGAGAGATACTATCGTTCAGAAAAATATGCGTCTTGTTTGGTCAGTCGTACAAAGATTTTTAAATAGGGGATATGATCCAGATGATTTATTTCAAATTGGATGTATCGGTCTATTAAAATCGGTTGATAAATTTGATTTAAGCTATGATGTAAAATTTTCAACCTATGCTGTCCCAATGATTATTGGAGAAATACAACGATTTATCCGTGATGATGGGACGGTAAAGGTAAGCAGATCGTTAAAAGAATTAAGCAATAAAATTCGTAAGGCGAAGGACGAACTATCTAAGCAATATGGCAGAACACCAACAGTCGGGGAACTTTCCGAGTTTTTAGATATACCTCCAGAAGATATCGTTCTCGCGCAAGAAGCAGCAAGAACACCATCCTCCATTCATGAAACGGTTTATGAAAATGATGGAGATCCAATTACTTTATTGGATCAAATCGATGATGGCAATGAAGGAAAATGGTTTGATAAGATAGCTCTGCAAGAAGCAATTCGCGAATTGGATGAAAGAGAACGTCTGATTGTTTATTTAAGATACTATAAAGATCAGACTCAGTCAGAAGTAGCGACGAGATTAGGCATTTCCCAAGTTCAGGTTTCTAGGCTAGAGAAAAAAATATTATTGCAAATGAAAGAACAGATGGATCTTTAAATGAAAAAAGTCGGCAATCTTCTATACGAGGATGCCGACTTTTTTGTAATCAGCATTTATTCCAAGCCGTCGTATTTGCGGTTTAAGAAAAAATTACCATTTAGAAGTCTTTCATATTTTTGACAGGATTATCGAATAATACAGTTATGAGGTAAACAACGTGTGTTAGGACGTGAAGCAATGGCAGAGACTATATATATTCGTATGAGACATCGGATTCAAAAAAAGTCAAATGACCGGATTTTCCTGAAGGATCTTGCGCAAATCATTGCTACAGATGAATTGCTGTCACAGCTAAAAAATGTATGTCTTTACCATATTACAGAACAGGATAAAAACATCATCATTATTGATAGTACACAGGTTATTCGTGAGATAAAAAAAAGATTCAAAGACCTGGAAATTCAACTTATTGGTCCTGCTCAAACGATTATAGAGGTTGTTTTTGAGAAAAGAAAAGTAACCCTTCCCTTTTTTATATTAGTTTGGCTTTTGCTATTTATTGGCTCTGGATTAACTATTATGAATTTTCATGAGGATGTAAGTATGCAGACGGTTCATCAGCGCGTTTATAAAATGATTACTGGTAAGGAAGTAGAAAAACCGTTAATTTTTCAAATTCCATATTCAATCGGTTTAGGACTTGGGATGGTGATATTTTTTAACCATGTATTTAAAAAACGGCTTAATGAAGAGCCAAGTCCATTGGAAGTTGAAGTATTCAATTATCAGCAGTCCTTAGATCAATACATGATTATGCATGAAAATAAAGAAAGTATAAAGAAATTAGATGATCATTAGTATCTTATTTGTCATCTTTGTCGGGTTAGCTTGGGGCATTACGGTTGGTGCCGGTTACGTTGCCTTTTTAACGGTATTTGGAATTATTCCAAGGCTGACGCAATTGACGAAAACTTTCAGTAAAATTTATGCATATGAATGGGCTGCTGTTTTAGGAGCTGTATTAGGGACACTTGCATTTTTAAGAGAGCCTGCTTTTTCGTTACCTGCTTTTCTACTGATTCTAATGGGATTGGCAGATGGAATTTATGTTGGAATGATTGCAGCAGCATTAACAGAAGTGTTAGATGTATTCCCCCTTTTAGCAAAAAGAATTGGAATTGACGATCGACTATTAGTTTTAATGATGGCTCTTGTTTTTGGTAAAATCTTTGGCTCCTTGTTTCATTGGATCTATTTTATTCCATAATGTCAATTGTGAAAGGAAGTATAAAGAATGGAAAATAGGAGAAAAGTAATCCTAATAACAGATGGAGATGAGTATGCCAAAAGAGCCGTTGAGAGTGTAGCAAAGGAAGTGGGTGGAAGATGCATATCTACTTCTTTTGGTAATCCTAGTAATCATAGTGGAGAGGAAATTCTAAATCTTATAAAAAAGGCAAAAAAAGACCCTGTTTTAGTTATGTTTGACGATAGTGGGTTTGTTGGGGAAGGTACTGGTGAAAAAGCACTGAAATACATAGCTACACATCCTGATGTAGAAGTGTTGGGAGTCATTGCAGTGGCGAGCAGAACAAGAAGAGAGGAATGGACGAAAATTGATGTTTCGATTGACCAAGATGGAGAATTAACTCCTTACGGTGTCGACAAATATGGAATTCCAGAAATTGAAATAGGAAGAGTGAATGGAGATACCGTTTACGTATTGGATGAATTAAATTTACCACTTGTTGTTGGTATTGGTGACATTGGGAAGATGGGGAAAAAAGATGCTTATGATAAGGGAGCACCAATTACGAGAAAAGCAGTTGAATATATTTTAGAAAGAAGTGGTTTTTATGAGTAGCAAGACGGAAAAAAAGGTTCCGATAAATGAGGATTTAGATATAATAGAAAAATATATGAAGGATCGGGTTGGGCTTGGAACAAGCTTTGATTTAGGTGTTCGCAAAATAAAGGTAATGCGTAAAGAAGTTCATTTATATTATGTAAATGGATTATGTGACAGTGTTTTAATTGCTGAATTGTTAGAGCAGCTATTATTCTTAAATGATACAGATAGAAAATCACAAGCAAGCAATATTTTTGATATTGTTGAAAATCAACTGGTGCACCAAAGTGTACAGCCAATTAAAAGTATGGATGAATTGGTGGATCAAGTCCTTTCTGGATTAATTGCCGTTGTAGTAGAAGGCTATAATCACGGCTTAGTTGTAGATGTAAGAAGTTATCCTGGGAGAATGCCGCAAGAGCCAGATACAGAGAAGGTTGTTCGTGGTTCTAGAGATGGTTTTGTCGAAAATATTATCGTAAATACAGCGATTACAAGAAGAAGAATTAGAGATGAACGATTACGTTTTGAGATTATGAGAATAGGGGAGCGTTCCAAAACAGATATTGCCGTTGGCTATATTGATGGAATAGCAGATCCAGATTTAATTGAAATTGTCAAAAAAGAACTGCAAAATATTAAAGCAGATGGATTAACGATGGCGGATAAAACGATTGAAGAATTTTTATTAAAGCAAAGTTATAATCCGTATCCTCTTGTTAGATATACCGAAAGAGCGGACGTAGCTGCGACTCATTTATTAGAAGGACATGTGATTATTTATGTAGATACATCACCTAGTGTAATTATAACACCAGCAACTTTTTTCCATCACTTACAGCATGCAGAAGAATATAGACAAGCCCCGATGATTGGTACCTTTATTAGATGGATTAGATTTATCGGTGTTATTGCTTCGATTTTTTTCTTGCCACTTTGGTTTTTGGTAGTATTAGAACCATCTTTGTTACCTGAAAGGCTTGCTTTTATCGGTCCGAATGAAACGACAAATATTCCGATTGTCGTTCAGATCTTTTTAGCAGACATTGGGTTAGAATTTTTACGGATTGCCGCTATCCATACGCCAACACCATTATCAACAGCAATGGGGTTAATAGCCGCAGTCCTCATCGGCCAGATTGCGATAGATGTTGGTTTATTTGTGCCAGAAGTCATCCTTTATGTGTCAGTCGCAGCAATAGGTAACTTTGCTACACCAAGTTATGAATTGGGAATTGCCAACAAAATAGTTCGGTTAATCTTATTAATTGTAGTAGCGATTTTCCGTACGCCAGGATTTATCATTGGAATAACGATTTATCTTTTATTCCTATGTAGAACAAGAACGTTAAATGTACCTTATCTATGGCCATTAATTCCTTTTTATCCAAAAGCTTTTGCTCAAATTCTTGTACGCCGGACTGTTCCAGGCAACAGAATCAGACCAAGTCATTTACATCCTCAAGATCGTTTTAAACAGCCTTAAGAGAGTATAAATTGCTTCAAGATCAGAAAAAAAACGGGCAGATTATTCCATCTTTTTCTAGAATGGATAACTGCCCGTTCTCTTTGCTAAAACAAATGATCAACTATTGAGAATTGCCTTAAAATGTGGTACATTTGGATAATTAAAGTGAGCTATTAATAAAGTGAAGCTTCATTCAATAAAGGTTTCTATCCATTATTACGGATAGAATAACTAATTGGGTGTATACGAATCGCGATGAAATATAAGTTTCACAAACAGACAAGCTCTACTCCATAGACTGTCTGTTTTTAATAGAGGGTTAATTTATACTTAATTTATGGAAGAATAGAGGGGAATCAATGCATTATTACGGAACTTCAAAGGTAAATGATGCTGGTCATCTTGAAATAGGCGGGGTAGATACGCTCTTATTAGTCGAAAAATTTGGAACACCGGTCTACATTTATGATGTGGAATTGATTAGAGAAAGAGCCAGAGGATTTAAGCAAACATTTGACCAACTAGGAGTAAAGGCGCAAGTTGCTTATGCAAGCAAAGCTTTTTCGACCATTGCAATGGTCCAACTAGCAAACGAAGAAGGCTTATCCTTGGATGTTGTTTCTGGTGGTGAGTTATATACGGCAATTGCTGCTGATTTCCCCGTAGAAAGAATACATTTTCATGGGAATAATAAAAGTAAAGATGAACTATTAATGGCAATAGACTATAAGATCGGCTGTATCGTCGTGGATAATTTTTATGAGCTTGAAATGCTTCAACAGCTATGTGAAGAAAAAAAGACAAAAATGTCTATTCTTTTAAGGGTTACACCTGGTATTGAAGCACATACTCATGACTATATTTTAACAGGTCAAGAAGATTCAAAATTTGGATTTGACTTACAAAATGGACAAGCAGAAGCAGCTTTGTTAAAAGCGATAGAGTCCCCATTTTTAGAAGTTTTAGGGCTGCATTGTCATATTGGCTCCCAAATTTTTGATACGACAGGATTTGTACTTGCTGCAAAAAAAATAATGGCACATTTAAAAGAGTGGAAAGCAAATCATGGTTTTGAATCACAAGTATTAAATTTAGGCGGTGGGTTTGGAATTCGTTATACTGCGGAAGACCAACCGATAAAGCCGGCTGAATATGTAGAAGTAATTATAAAGGAAGTAAAAGAACAAGTAGGGAATTTACAAATGAAAATGCCTGAGATATGGATTGAGCCAGGAAGATCACTCGTAGGTGATGCTGGTACAACATTATATCAAATTGGTTCACGAAAAGAAGTGCCAAATGTCAGAAATTATTTAGCTATTGACGGAGGAATGAGCGATAATATCCGCCCTGCTTTGTATCAAGCAAAGTATGAAGCTGTTCTTGCTAATAAACCGCTTCAAGCACCAGATGAAACAGTTTCGATTGCAGGAAAATGCTGTGAATCAGGGGATATGCTTATTTGGGACCTGCCATTACCAAAAGCAAATGATAAAGATGTTCTTGCTGTCTTCTGCACAGGCGCATATGGATATTCCATGGCAAATAATTATAATCGCATCCCACGACCGCCAGTTGTATTCGTGGAAAATGGCGAAGCAACATTAGTAGTAAAAAGAGAATCATTCGAAGATTTATTACGATTAGATTTACCCTATAAAGAAGCAGCTTCTTTAAAAAAATAGGTGCAAAAAAACATACTGGGACAAAACTAAATAGCCAATCTGTAAAGACGAACAATCTCATTTAGCTCTTAAATAAAGTAATCTATGTTTTTAAATATAGTCAAGTCTAAAAACTAATTTGTTCCATTGCGCTACAAACACACGATGCGTCGGGGAGGAAGCTGAGCCTCATCGGCTTCGCCTGTGGGGTCTAAAGCGTCCTCTATTTCCCGCAGGAGTCGAGTGTTTTCCGCTCCATTCCACTTCGTTTTTAAAGGCAATTTCCTAAAAACTTATTTTTTGCCAAGAAAAAATAAATTAGTAAGAAAAATGGAGCAGCCTGAATACACGTAGACGCCACAGGGAGCTGCGAGAAAGTCCGAGACCCTGCAGGCCAAAGGCAGACCGCGGATCGGCGCTCGCCCCATGGAAAGCGAAGTGTATTCAGGCTGCGGATATTAACACTAACTTTACTGAAACAGCCTTTTATAAAACTAATATAAACCCGAACAACCATATGGATTTTTCGCATATTTGTTCGGGTTTATATATAGCTGGAATACTTATGTCCCAGCCCCTTTTCTTACCTTTAAATGATTACAACGGAATTCAATTTTAGGAAAAGAAAGATTTAATCGCATCCACAATACTTGCAAATACTTCTTTAATCTTTGCTAAAAAGCTTTTTCCTTCCTCACTTTCCAAATAACCAGTGAGTTTATCCTTTGCTTCACTTAGTTGATTTCCTACTTGATTCCAGTCTATATTAAGTTCTTTTAGTTTATTAAAGAATGAAATAAGACTTTGTAACTGTTCGTCTGTTAAAGTAATATTTAATTCTTTAGCTGAATCCTGGATAATTGATTGTACTTCTTCAACCGTTTGCGGTTTATCTTCTGCTATTTGCTCTTTAATTTTTGCCATTAAGGCAGTCGCTTCTTCTTGTCCGATATCCTCGCCTAAATTAGCCGTTTCTACCATCTCTTCATTTGCTGCCTGCTTTACGTCTTCTGGAATCACTGTATCTGTTGAAACTTCGTATGCTTTAATAATACCTGTTAGGGCAGCGGTCCCAGAAACTTCAATAGGAGCAGTAATATAGATTTTTGCATCCTTTACACCTGCTGTAATCAATGCATTAATATACATCTCATCGGTAACCCAGTTTATATTTTTTGTAGTTACTTGAATACCAGTACCTTTGTCCCCAATTGTAATGGCAGAAGAGGAGATTGCTCTAGTACCAATTAACGATTTTGAGATATAGTTTCCTAAATATTGATGTTCCTCTTGGTTGGATACCGTTATAATTTCAACGTCTTCAGGAGCATTCATTTCAGTTAATAAAAGCTGTTTTTGTTCTTCTGTTAAATTTTCCCCAAGAGTAACAATCATATCGCCAACTGCGACATCTGCATACACTGGTATCGGCAATACTAGTAAGAAAGCAAATATCATTAGTAGTAATTTATTTTTTTTCATTTATTTTCCTCCTGTTTTTTCCTTCTGATGTACTGGTTTAAAAGTAGTACATACGTTATTTCTTTAAAATAGCATATTTTCCCGTAATGTAAAGTAACTACATCTAATAGACGTATCCTATTAGTAAATGGTTTCCTATTATCGTCATATTGTATTTCCTTCCCTTTATTATTCACCATAAATCCAGAAAAAATAAAGTTTTGTGTAGCTTTTTAATGTACGCATGCATATTTTATATAGTATTAAATAGAATTCTATTGTTAAAATAAATAAATTTAGTTTTTCATTGTTCTAATGCTTAATTAAAGCTGCAAACTGGAGATTTGATCTGTGGGAAAATGCATCTGTACACTCGTGAGTGGGGAGGGACGAATGATAAATTTTGAAAAAGTCCTTTAAATTTATTTCTCTGAAAATCATGTAAGAACTTAGAACAAAATAATAGAATTTTATGGGTAATTAGGCATATATAGTAATGAATCCTAATGCTTATAAGATTTTCATTGAAGAATATGGCTAATTTATGTATGATAGAACCAATAACATATATCATGTTTTTTTGGTCGGTTCTAGATAATTCTTACAAAAAAGGAAGAGGATGATAAGAAATTCGTGGCAACTTCGGTGCAGATGAATATTTTTTTGATTTAAGATCGAGAAAGATTGATTGAATCTTATTTTGGATGGGAAAACTGTTAGTGAATATGTTTTAAAAATAATGAGGGATATTAATGATTATTCGATATAAAAAGGCATTTGAGAAGATTGCAATGGGATTATTATCTTTTATGCCTGCAGAAAAAGATTTAAAAGTATTACAACAAACAATTAAACAATATGAGTCAGACGAAAACTGGCAATTATTTTTGTGGAAAGATGAAGAAGATATTATTGGTTTAATCGGTGTTATTTTTGAAGACGAATCTTCCATTACGATTCAGCATATATCTGTCAATCCATCACATAGGCATCAAGGGGTTGGAAAAGCCATGGTACAGGCTGTTAAAGGGCTTTATCCGAATCGTACGATGAAATCAAATGACTTAATTGTAAATTTTTTATCTAAGTGTTATGAAGGCGTTCAAGTAGATAAATAGAAATCGGAGGCTGTTTTGATGTGGAATAAACCATTTAAGGTTTCTCTCATCAAAGCGCCTCTTTTTTTATGATGTTAAAAAGGAGTCCTGCTATTCTCTTTTTTTCTTCTTTAGAGCTTCATTTCGTTCCATGATAACCAAGCTTCTATCGCGTGTTAAATGGCGATGAATAATTTCTATGGGGATTCCATCCCTGTTTTTCCAACTGACTCCCATTGATTGAGCCAACTTTACGCATTTTTTTTCTAGCAATTTATCCGAAATAGGTAAGTGATATGGTCGAAAGTTATGGCTTTGTTCGATATGTTTTTCTTGGTTCTTTAACAAATCGATTAAGCTTGTTTCATCTAGACCTAATTTACTTATACTTTCTTTGTGTTTTTCTAAAAGCTGCCAACTTTTAATGATTGTTTTTTTCGCTCCCTTGAAATTTTCCCTCCGATGGTGATAGGCAGAGACAGCCATAAGGATGAAACCTACCCAGATGGACTCTTTATTCCGACTATCAACCTTTTTCCAATATTCCTCCAATATTTCATGACATTCAAAAAAATCTTGATCCCCATGAAAATGAACAAGAAATTGCATATATTCTTTTGGATACATAAGCGTCTCCTTATTTTTTTTATAATTAAAAAGTTTTGTATAGACCATTTATATGGTTGTTATTATATCGATAAAAGATAAAATTTGAAAATATAAGCCTTAAAATAGTGAATTGGATGATTTTTCTGTTGGATAACTATTGTGTTTCCTCTATACTAATACTATCATTATGAAGTTAAGGGTATTCTATTAGGATTTTGGTGAGAATAATGCAGTATAATGTGAAAATTGATAGTTTTGAAGGGCCGCTAGATTTGCTTCTTCATTTAATCAATAAATTAGAAATCGATATTTATGATATTAACGTAGCAGAAATTACAGAACAATATTTAGAATATGTTCACGCTATGCAAGTGCTACAATTGGATGTAGCAAGTGAATTTTTGGTGATGGCTGCAACTCTTTTAGCAATTAAGAGCAAAATGCTTTTGCCAAAACATGAGGAAGATTTACTTGATGACGATTTGATGTATGAGCCGGAAGAAGATTCGCGGGAAGAACTAATTGAGAGGTTAGTAGAATATCGCAAATTTAAAGAGGCGGCAGACGATTTAAAAGAGATGGAATTAGAACGAGGGCTTATTTTTACCAAGCCTCCAAGTGATTTATCAGACTTTAGCTTAAATAACGAAGAAATCGCCAAGCAAGAGTTAGATGTTTCTCTCTATGATATGCTAGCCGCCTTTCAAAAATTGCTTAAACGAAAGAAACTACAGGCGCCACTAGCCACGAAGATTACGAGGCAAGAAATTCCAATTGAAAATCGCATGGAAGAAATTGTCGGTTTCTTAAGAGACAAAAAAGGAAGAATATCATTTGATGAACTTTTTCCAGTTGCGACAAAATCACATATCGTAGTTACTTTTTTGGCAATATTAGAACTTTTAAAGCGTCGACAGATATTTGTGGAGCAAGAAGGTAATTTCGCAGATATTTTTGTAATGGGAAAGGAAGTTGAATAAAAGGTTGAAAGTGAATGACTGGAAAGCGATCGTTGAGAGTCTTTTATTTGCTGCAGGGGATGAAGGGTTAACGATTAAGCAATTAATGCACGTCCTAGATATGGAGCAATTAGAGGTAGAGCAATTAGTTGATGAGCTGATTAAAAATTATCGTAAAGATAAAACAAGAGGAATTTCTATTATTGAAATTGCGGGTACGTATCAATTCGCCACAAAGAAAGAGCATTCGGATTTTTTAAAAAAATTAGTGGAATCTCCTCACGCTTCCACTTTATCGCAAGCTGCTTTAGAAACATTAGCAATTATTGCTTATAAGCAGCCGATTACAAGAGCGGAAATTGAGGAAATTAGAGGAGTTAAAACAGAAAGACCACTTCATACGCTGTCAGCTAAAGCGTTAATTAAAGAAGTAGGAAGAGCGGAAGGTGCAGGTAGAGCGATTCTTTATGGAACAACTAAAGAGTTTCTCGATCACTTTGGATTAAAGAATTTAGGGGAACTGCCTTCATTAGCAGAAAAAGAAGAAGAGTTCAATCAAGAAGAAGCAGATTTATTTTTTGAATCTTTTCAGCAAATAGAAGATTAAGAAGAAGTATCTAGGCAATTGCTTAGATGCTTTTTTTGTGAAATTTTTTAATAGTTAAGTTAAGCTAGTAAAAAATTTTCAAGTCAATTTGGTATCTAGCTCCTGCCGCTTAGCAAACGTCAGGTCACTTTTTTGCATAGAAACATGAACAAGCTATCGCTCTTCGTGTTTCCTTTATCGAAAAAAATGCCCTTTAAGTTTAGAAGCCGGTGAACAAGGTATTTGCGCTTTTGTTACTGGTTGTTAACGAATTCAGAGCGATACCTCCATTTTAAAGACATGTTGCTCATCCTTTTGTCATACCTTTTATAAGAACGATTTTGGAAGGAATGGAGTTGACACATAGATGAGTAGTTACAATGAGTATGTTAGGAATGTGTTAATTTGGAACCAGGAATTAAAAAGTTTATTGGAAGCGGAAGAAGTACAAAAGGAAGAAAGTATTTGGAAAAGGCTTGATAAATTTTCACAGTTAATGGAAGGGGTTCAAAGACGACCAATTGAAACAGAGGAATTAATTAGAATTCAGCATGAAGCAGAGGATCTACACGAACAGATGGAAAGCTATTTTGCACAAAGACAGCAGCTTGGAACGATATTTATGAAAGAGCCAACGGTTTCTGCTGGGAAGCACCAATTGCCAAGGTTAGGATATGCTTATGATGCGTTAGAGCCTTATATCTCAAAAGAAATAATGGAGCTCCACCACCAAAAGCATCATCAATCCTATGTGGATGGATTAAATAAGGCAGAAGAAAAGCTGAAAACGGCAAGAAAGGATAAGAACTTTAGCCTTATAAAGCATTGGTCTAGAGAGCTTGCTTTTCATGGTTCTGGCCATTATCTTCATACGATTTTCTGGAATAATATGAGTTCGAAAGGTGGCGGGGAACCTAAAGGGGCACTAATGGAAGAAATAAAAAATTACTTTGGTAGTTTTGCAGCATTTAAGCAACATTTTACGGAAGCAGCAAAAGCGGTAGAGGGTGTTGGTTGGGCGCTACTAGTATGGTCTCCGAGAGCAAGGCATTTAGAAGTTCTTCAATCGGAAAGGCATATGCTTTTAACACAATGGGATACGATTCCGTTATTAGTACTAGATGTATGGGAACATGCTTACTATTTACAGTATAAAAACAATAGAGGAGAATATGTAGAAAATTGGTGGAATATTGTAAATTGGAAGGATGTAGAAAATAGATTTTTAAAAGCAAGTGAATTAAAGTGGAGACCTTATTAATTGGAATAAATAGTAAATAGGTCGTTTTTGTAAGGGTTGGGGTAAAAGCGACAATCTAAACACCTTAAGTATGTAGCTCGGAATTCTGGGCTACATATTTTTAATTTTGCTAGTAAAGCATTAATTTATTAGTCATACGCCTGTCTTTTTTTTCATAAACTTGTACAAACCATAAAAGGAGACGAGGTTGTGTTAAATGAAATCACGTAAAATTATTATTCTTACTATCATTACCTCCATTCTGTTCCTTGCGATTCCACAAAAAAGCAGTGCACAAATGTACGTAAGTGCTCAAAGTGCTATTTTAATGGAACAAGATTCTGGACGAGTTATTTTTGAAAAGGATGCACATACACAAAGAAGAATTGCCAGTATTACAAAAATAATGACAGCAATTCTTGCAATTGAGTCTGGAAAACTAGATAAAACGGTGACAGTTAGTAATAATGCGATTAGAGCAGAAGGATCTTCTATTTATTTGGAAGTAGGCGAAAAAATTAAATTAGAAGATCTTGTATATGGATTAATGCTCCGATCTGGGAATGATGCTGCAGTTGCTATTGCTGAAACAGTTGGTGAAAGCTTAGATGGATTTGTCTATTTAATGAATCAAAAGGCTGAAGAAATCGGGATGAAGAACACTCATTTTGCTAACCCCCATGGACTTGATGATCATGAAGATCATTATTCAACGGCCTATGATATGGCTTTGCTTACCCGCTATGCCATGAAGAATGATACATATAAAAAGATTGCTGGAACAGAAAGTTATCGTTCGGAAAGTTCAAACAATAAGTGGGACCGGGTCTGGAAAAATAAAAATAAACTATTAACGAGTCTTTATGAATATTCAACCGGTGGAAAAACAGGCTATACGAAGAGAGCAAAAAGAACGTTAGTTAGTACAGCTGAAAAGGATGGAGTGGCTTATATCGCTGTTACTTTAAATGATCCAGATGATTGGGACGATCATATCAATATGTTTGAATCAGCATTTAAACAATATAAAATGGTACAGGTGTTAGAAAAAGGGAAAATTAAAACAGTTAAAGATAAGTTTTATAAGAATAAAGTTTACTTAATGTCAGCTGTAGATTTCCCTGTGACAAAGAAAGAAAAAGATTTATTTAAGGTAGAGTATAAGCTGACCAAGGTAAAAAAGGATTGGCAAAGAAATCAGGAGAATGTACCTGAAATAGTAGGTGAAGCAAAAATATATTTAGATGACAAGTTGGTTGATACCGCTCCAATTCATTTTAAACATGATAAGAAAAAGGAATCAAAAAGCTTTTTAGATTATTTCAAAAATATGTTTATGGCAATGACTGGAGTTGGCAAGGATGGTTAATTATATTTGGGCAGCCCTTGCTATTATTGGCATAGTCTTCGCAGCTATCAATGGAACAATGGATGAAGTCAATAAAGCGATTTTTTCTGGTGCTAAAGAAGCGGTAACGATATGTATTGGATTAATCAGTGTTCTTGTCTTCTGGCTAGGGATGATGAAAATAGCAGAACAGGCAGGATTACTCCAAAAACTTACCAACCTATTTAGACCAATAATAGCAAAGCTTTTTCCAGAGGTTCCAAAAAATCACCCTGCAATGGGATATATACTATCAAATATGATTGCAAATATATTTGGGTTAGGAAATGCAGCAACGCCACTAGGAATCAAAGCGATGGAAGAATTGAAAAGATTAAATGGGGGCAAGAATACAGCAAGCAACAGTATGATTACTTTTCTTGCCTTAAACACATCTTGCATTACATTAATTCCGACAACGGTTATTGCTATCAGAATGAATTATCATTCTGCGTCTCCAACAGATATAGTAGGACCAACCATCATCGCTACCATTTTCTCTTGTATAGGTGGGATTTTGATTGACCGCTATTTTTACCATAAGAGAATGAGAAAAGGGTGATGAGTGATGGAGATAATATCTTTAATTTCATTGTGGATGATACCTTCCCTCATTGGGTTTATTTTACTGTATGGAACATTTAAAAAGGTTCCAACATATGAAAGCTTTGTCGAAGGTGGGAAAGAAGGTATACAGATTGCTTTCTCTATTATTCCTTATTTAGTGGGAATGCTCGTTTCTATATCTATTTTTCGAGCATCTGGGGCATTAGAATTTTTTATGAGTTTTCTTAAGCCAGCTTTAGACTTTATCGGAGTTCCATCAGAAGTAGCACCACTTGCTATTATTAGACCGATCTCAGGAAATGCTGCTTTAGGCATGACGAGCGATTTAATTGCTACCTACGGACCAGATTCATTTATCGGAAGACTCGCTTCTGTTATACAAGGAAGCACTGATACAACTCTCTATGTATTAACTGTCTATTTTGGTGCAGTCGGAATTAAGAAAATGGGAGACGCTCTAAAAGTCGGATTACTAGCAGATCTCGTCGGATTTATCGCAGCCATTGTAGTTGTAACTTTAATGTTTGGGAAATAAGAATTAAATGTCTCAGGTAAAGTTTGTGAAAATGAACTTTTCCCTGAGATATTTTTTGTTTCATTCAAAAAGAGAATCGATTTTAATGGAGTAATTATAAAGTCTTAGTCTCTTTTCCTCCCCCATTTCAAAGATTTCTTTGAAATTTCATCAATTTATGTCATAATTCATAGGAATGGCAAAAAAGGAACGATCAAGCGTTTTGAATTAGTCTGTTTTCTAATAAATTGATACAAAAAAAGAGGATAAACAGTTAGAAATACTTTATAAAAACGATCAATCATTTTTTACTGTTGAGAAATTGGATGAGGTGATATAGATGGAAAGACTACAAAAAGTAATCGCACATGCTGGGATTGCATCAAGAAGAAAAGCAGAGGAATTAATCCTTGAAGGAAAAGTAAAAGTAAATGGAAAAACAATTAAAGAATTAGGCGTCAAAGTAGGTTCTAACGATAAAATAGAGGTAAGTGGCATCCCTGTAGAAAGAGAAGAACCGGTTTATTTTATTCTTTATAAACCAAGAGGCGTGATCTCAAGTGTAAATGACGATAAAGGAAGAAAAGTCGTAACCGATTATTTTTCTGAAATAGAAGCAAGAATTTATCCAATTGGACGTCTAGACTATGATACTTCAGGCATTATTCTTTTAACGAACGATGGAGAATTTGCAAATCTTATGATGCATCCAAAGGGTGAAATTGAGAAAGTTTACGTTGCCAAAGTTAAAGGGATACCGGCCAGGGAAAAAGTAAAGCAATTGGAAAGAGGAATTATGCTAGAGGATGGCAAAACTGCTCCTGCAAAAGTAAAAATCCTTTCTGTTGATAAGAAGAAAGGAACAAGTATTGTTGAATTGAAAATTCACGAAGGAAGAAATCGCCAAGTAAGAAGAATGTTTGAGGCGATTGGAACTCCTGTAATGAAATTAAAAAGGGAAAGATATTCTTTCTTAAATTTAAACGGCTTACAGCCTGGAGATGCACGTGAACTTACTGCACATGAGGTGAAGTTATTAAGAGCAGAGGCCCAGAAGAAGAAAGGGTAAGTGTTAATCTGATTATTGTTAAGATGTTGTCAGCAGGAGAGTTTGTTAATAAACTCTCCTCAGCTGCTTCAATTCTTCCATACATCATTGCAATAGGCTGTTTTCTAAAAGATTGTTGCTTTCTTAATAGAAAAAATCAATTAACGAGGAAATCTGAGCAGCCTGAATACACGTAGACGCCACGGGGATTAGCGAGACAG
>NZ_DALZDK010000002.1:0-76866 GCF_031978665.1 Niallia sp.
GGGATTAGCGAGAAAGGTGAGACCCCACAGGCGTAGCCGAGGAGGCTCACCGCTCGCCCCATGGAAAGCGAAGTGTATTCAGGCTGCAGGTCATAGCAACAAACTTTACGAAAACAGCCTTTTTAAAAGACTTAAAAAATAAAAATGTTCCTATAAAGACCTGTACACAAGCTATATCCATTATTGATAAAACTAACTTAATTCTCAATTGGATATACGCATATGTTTGGTCTTTTATAGGAACATCGCCTTAATTGTTATTCATTAACTGGTACAACCGCACCCTTATATTCCGTATTGATAAAATCTTGAATTTCTTTAGAATGAAGCACTTCTACCAATGTCTTAATTGCTTCTTTATTTTCGTCTCCTTTACGAACTGTAATGATATTCGCATATGGAGATTCACTTCCTTCAATTTCAATAGAATCTTCAACTGGGTTTAAGCCTGCATCTAATGCATAGTTTGCATTGATTACAACTGCATCGCCTTCATTGTTATTATAAATTTGCGGAAGTAAAGCTGGCTCATAATCTGCTTTTAATTCAATATTTTTCGGATTTTCTACAATATCTTCAATCGTTGCATTTACTTTGTCAATGCCGTCTTTAAGTTTGATTAATCCACCTTTTTCTAAAAGAGAAAGCACACGGCCATGCTCAGCAACAGAGTTACTTAAAATGATCGTTGCTCCATCTGGAAGCTCATCTAAACTTTTATATTTCTTAGAGAAAACAGCCATTGGCTCAATATGGATTCCGCCAGCATTTACAAAGTCATATCCGTTCTCTTTAATTTGTTGATTCAAGTAAGGAATATGTTGAAAATAGTTAGCGTCTAATTCTTTTGATTCTAACGCTTTATTTGGCAATACATAATCTTGGAACGTAACAATTTCTAAGTCAATTCCTTTTTCTTTAAGAATTGGCTTCGCCTGCTCCAAAATTTCAGCATGTGGTACGTTAGAAGCACCTACTACTAATTTAGTTGTTTCTTTATCTGTGTTTGAAGCGCCATTTTCTTTATCATCTGTGCTTCCGCATGCTGCTAGAACAAATACAAATGTTAAGGCAATAAGTAAAGACCATAATTTTTTCATTTTTATTCTCCTTATCTTTTATCTAATTTTTTTGTTATAGAATCACCAATAAATTGGATGATAAATACGATTATTAATACAATAATGGTTGACACTAGCGTCACATCGCCATTGCCCCTTTGGAACCCTTGTAAGTACGCTAAGTTTCCAAGCCCACCTGCTCCAATTATTCCAGCCATTGCCGTTGATCCAACTAATGCAATTGTAGTTACAGTAAGTCCAGAGACAAGGGCAGGCATTGACTCTGGTAACAGAACTTTGAAAATAATGGTTATTGGTTTTGCACCCATTGACTTGGCAGCTTCAATGACGCCTTTATCGACCTCTCGAAGTCCAATTTCCACAAGTCTTGCATAAAACGGAGCAGCACCGATAATAAGGGAAGGTAAAGCTGCTTTCGGTCCAATCATTGTCCCAATTAAGAAAGTTGTTAATGGGATTAATAACACCAATAAAATAATGAAAGGAATAGAGCGAAATATATTAACAATTGCACTAATCACCTTATTAATAAAAATGTTATTCCACATATTCCCTTTATCGGTTAAGAATAAAGTAATCCCCAGAATAATTCCAAGTATAAAGGTAAAAATAATCGAGAATCCAGTCATAAAAAGAGTCTCAACAGTAGCTTTCCACATTATTACCCAATCTACATTTGGCAGTAAGCTTTCGATCATCCTTCAATCACCTCCACACTAATTTCTTGTGCATGAAGATATTGTATAGCCTTCTCTATTTCTTCTTTCTCTCCATCCAAGTGAATATACAATGTTCCATACGAGCCATTTTGAGTCGGAGAGATTTTGCCTTGGATGATATTTACGGAAACAGCAAATGATCGAATTAGGTTAGTGATAACTGGCTGTTCTGCACTTTCACCAACAAACCCCAACATAATTAAGCTTCCTGTTTGGTATTGTTCTGTTAAATGTTCGATCGTATCCTTTGCTTCTTCTGGTTCAATTACTTGTTGTACAAAGCGTTTGGTAATTTCTTTCTTTGGCTGCTTAAAGACATCGATGACCGGTCCCGTTTCTACTACTTTTCCATCTTCCATTACAGCAACTCGATGACAAATCTTTCGAATGACATGCATTTCGTGTGTAATAAGAACAATAGTAAGACCAAGACGCTTATTAATATCTACTAATAAATCTAAGATTGCATCGGTCGTTTGTGGATCCAATGCAGACGTTGCTTCATCACAAAGAAGTACTTTCGGATCGCTCGCAAGTGCCCTAGCAATACCAACTCGCTGCTTTTGTCCTCCACTTAATTGAGAAGGATACGCGTCTTCTCGCCCTTCTAATCCAACTAGCTTGATTAACTCAAGCACTTTCTTTTCTCTTGCTGTTTTTTTTACACCTGCTATTTCTAAAGGAAAAGCTATATTTTCTTTTACCGTTCTTGACCATAGCAGATTAAAATGTTGAAATATCATACTGATTTCCTGTCTCGCCTTGCGAAGCTTGCTTCCTTTAATTTTGGAAACTTCGTGACCTGCAACCGAAACACTTCCTTCAGTAGGAATTTCCAATCCGTTCAGCATTCTGATTAATGTACTTTTTCCAGCACCACTATATCCGATTATTCCAAATATCTCTCCTGAATGGATCGTTAAATCCACGTGATCAACCGCAGTGACCTTCCCGCTTCTCGAGGAGTATATTTTTTTAACTGAGTTCACATTAATCATATTGTTCACCTACTTCTATATAAAATTACAGTTTAACTATTTTAGAATAGTTTTCAACAAAGCACATCATATCATTCCACATAATAAAAAAACCTTTCTGCAAGATGAGCAGAAAGGTTTCTAATATTAGTAGTATCCCTTTCTCTCATCTATCAAAGCCTATAGCTTTGTGTGAATTGGCACCGTTTCAGTATACTGACGGTTGCCGGGTTTCATCGGGCACATCCCTCCACCTCTCTTGATAAGAGTTAAATTATTTATATGAAATTTAACATTCGTTTATATGATAGATGTAATTTACCACTTACTGATATTAGTGTCAACACATTTTTTAATATAATATTTTTTCTGAATTTTCAAATTAAATTAGTGAGATTTTCTAACATAATTAAGACGATAAGAAAAATTGGAATTAATGTGAAAAAATAACCTGTAATCTCCTTCTCTTGCTGTAAGAAAAGGTGAATTTCAGGAAACATGGAAGTAATTATCTCTTCTGTTTATTTAGGAGTCCACTACTCAACTGATTCGTTTTACAGGTTGTAAATTACATAAGAAAAGCAAAGATTCCAACAAAAGGAGTTTCCTTAAAGATCCATCTAATTGAATCATTCCGTTCTTTTTCGCTTCTCTCAGAAGAATCTCTCCACTTGCAACGGAGATAATACTATCTTTTTCTCCCGTTAACCATACATCTGGATTTTCATTTTTCATCCTTCTCCATGAAAAATGATTGTTCCTTACCTCCATTAGATAGGAGTCCTTTTGACATGATATTGCTAATGAAAACGAAGTGTTTCGTAATAATGGTTTTAAAGACTCTTTACGGTTCAACTTATCTACAAAACTTGTCATCCATTCCTGCAAAAGCATCTCCTACTTTCTGCCGAACAATCTTATTATTACTTATTCTTGCAACAGCAGAAAAAAACCTTCTTTAATAAGAAACAATCTTTTTGAAAATTTGTTTTGGAATAGAAATCAGTATTGGTAAGCTTTGATTTTCAAAGGATTGTGTCTTTGAGGAAGAGTTATCTATTACCTTTTTGCCTCTTTTTTGAATAAACGGGCTCTGATGAGGCTTCTCTGTTACCTTCTTCGCCCTCCTCAAAACAAATCGGCTTTCATTGATCAAGACATTTTGTATTATATGGCACAAATAAAAAAATACCTTTCCTCCTGAGGAAAGGGCTTATTTACTTCGTATATGTATTGATAACTTCTACTAAATGAGGAACCGATTCAAATCTGTATACTTTCTTCTTTAGCTCCCCGTCTTCCATAATAACTAGACATGGAACACTTTCGACTTCGTACTTCTTGGCCAATTCTGGTGCATAGTTCAAATCCATTTTTCCTATGTTTAACTCTGGCTTCATCGTATGTAATACCGTTAGCATCTTAGAAGCAACCATGCATGTTCCACAAAGAGGTGTATACAAATAAAGAAACGCAACGGGAGACTCCTTTACTAGTTCCTCCCATTGATCGATCTTCCAATCTATCATAATCCATTCATCCTTGCATCTAAATATTTTGCTTCAATCTCGATGTTTGCCTGTAATAATAGTGTTGCTAAATGATATTCTGGAGAGGCCGCAACCTCTTTGTATTTCCGATCAATATAAAGAAATTCTGCTTCAGGAAGCTCTCTTTTAAACTGCTTTCTTATCTTGTCTCCTGATTTGTCTGCATCCACTAGAATATATACATCTTTATCCATTAGTTCCTCTAGTAATTCATCCAGCTTCGAAACGCCAATGGTTCCATTTGTACAAATGATATCCACTGGTTCACGCACAATCTTTTCTACTTTTCTTTTATCCGATTTGCCTTCTACAATGATTACTTTTTTCATTTTATCACCTAAAGGAATTATTTCGTTTACTTTAACATATTCGAACTAGAAGAGAAAGAAGTAGGTTTTACGGTAAATAGTTTAAACATTTTCAAAATTATATGTTCTTTTGAGCCTTTTCATTCATATCCTTAACAAAGAGACACGTAAATGCAGAAAAGACATCGGCAATTTACCGATGTCATCGTTACCTGAATTATCCTTCATTCGTCATTTCTTCATATTGTTCTGCTGTCATTAGTGTTTCAATGTCTGCTTTTTCGCTTGGTTCGATAACGACCATCCACGCTTTTTCATAAGGAGATTCGTTTACAAACTCTGGATTATCACTAAGCTCTTCATTCACTTCCACTACTTTGCCGCTGATTGGAGCATATAATTCAGAAACTGTTTTAACAGATTCTACACTTCCAAAAGGCTCATTTGCAGTTACTTCATCGCCTACTTCTGGTAGTTCAACAAATACGATATCCCCTAATTCAGATTGTGCAAAGTGTGTAATTCCTACACGCGCATTATCCCCTTCAACTTTTACCCATTCATGTTCTTTTGAATATCGCAAATCCTTTGGTACCGTCATTATGAAACCCCTCCGTATTTTTCATTTTTACTCTGTTTCCAGAGCCACCTATTAAAAAAAGCAGGTTTCTTATGCCCAACTTTCTTTAAACATTTCTTCTTTAAAGCCTAATGTTACTTTATTTCCATCTGTCGTTAAAGGGCGTTTAATCAACATGCCATCAGAAGCAAGTATATCGAGTAGCTCATCTTCTGAAGCTTCTTTCATTTTATCCTTTAATCCTAGATCTCTGTATTTCTGGCCAGAGGTATTGAAAAATTTCTTTAACTCAAGGCCACTTTTTTTATACAAATCCTCTAATAATTCGCGGGAAGGAGGATTATCAACAATATGTACTTCTTCATATGACACATGATTTTCATCCAGCCACTTTTTTGCCTTGCGACAAGTTGAGCATTTTGGATACCAATAAAAAGTAACTTTCATTCCATCACCCATAATCTATGTATTTTAAATCATTCAACTAAATATTATCACAATTTTATATAAAGTAAAACTTCAATCAAGAAGGGCTTTTACGTTCCCTCTTTACCGAGATAGAATTCTCAATTTTTTCTACATTCTGCAGTGCTTATCATTCTATTAAGAAAGATTCTTCTTGGCAGTTCATAGACTTACTAGTACTGACAAGAAGAGCCTTTCCTAAGCATAATTAAACCTTATAGTTGATATTCTCCAGTCATTAATATTCGTAGAGCAGCATCTCTCTTACTTGCAATAATCGGCTTTGGTGTATATCTTGTATATTTCTTCAATACGGAAAGGGCTAATCTTAATTCATCGCCGCTAAGCATATATACCAAAGTTTCTGTTGCCTCTGTGACCACTTGTTGAAAAGCTTCTTGGCAATATATTTCCGTATATAATAATTTTTGTTTTTCTTCTTGCATCCCCATCGCCATTGCCTTTTCCGTTCTTAAAATACTGGAATCCATTGCAAAGACAGCATTGATGATATTTGCTAGATTCACCATAATCTCTTGCTGTTCTTCCAATTGTTCTTTATATTTTTTCAGCATCATCCCAAATAGGAGATAGCTTATTTTTCTTGCATTCGAAAGGAGAAGCTTTTCTTGTGATAATGGCTTTCCATCCGGCACTTCTGGTAGATAGGAAATCATTTCTTTCTCGGTCTTAGCTGCTAATGACAATAACGGAAGCTCGCCTTTTAAACTCTTTTTTGCCAAGGTAGGCAGTATCAATAACCTGTTTATTTCATTTGTTCCTTCAAAAATACGATTGATTCTTGAATCGCGATACATTCTAACAATGTCGTAATCTTCCATAAAACCATTGCCTCCATGGAGCTGAACACATTCATCTACTACCATATCTAATACTTCTGAAGCAAAAACTTTGTTTAAACTACACTCTATTACGTATTCGTTTATAATTTTTGCCATTTCTCTCATTCCTACATCGTCGGATAATCCGTCCATCGCTTCTGAAAGCAATCCAGCTGTTCGATAAACGGTACTTTCTGCCGCGTAGATATAGGAAGCCATTGTCGCATACTTTTCAAGCGTAAGGGGAAAACGGGATATGGGAGTGGAAAATTGGATTCGTTTGTCTGTATAAGCAATCGTCTTTTTAAGTGCTTCCTTACTAGCGCCAATTGCTCCAAGACCTAGCTTATAGCGCCCAATATTTAAAATATTCAATGCTATTAAATGACCTCTTCCTACTTCCCCCAACACATTTTCAACTGGTACTTCTACTTGATCAAAGCGGACTGCACAGGTAGACGAGCTCTTGATTCCTAATTTATTTTCTTCTTTTCCCACTGAAATCCCCGGAAATACTTTTTCTACAATAAAGGCAGTGAAATGTTCTTGATTCACTTTTGCATATACAATAAAAATATCAGCGATTCCTGAATTAGTAATCCACTGCTTCTCGCCAGTCAATCGATAATGAGTACCCTCTTTGTTTAAAACAGCGGTTGTTTTTACACTTAGTGCATCTGATCCGACAGTAGGTTCTGTTAGTGCGTAGGATGCTATTTTTTTACCGGAAGCTAGATCTGGCAAATATTTCTCCTTCTGCGCTTTATTTCCAAATAGAACAATTGGTAAGGTGCCGATTCCTATATGAGCGCCATGAGTAACAGAGAATCCCCCTGCAACAGACATCGCTTCTGAGATAACAGCAGTACTAATTGTATCTAATCCCAAACCGCCATAAGCTTCAGGAATATCAGAACTTAATAATCCTAACTCTCCCGCTTCCCCCATCAATTGTTTCGTAATAGTAAATTGATGATTTTCCATTTCAGCTAAATGTGGTAATACTTTTTTCTGTACGAATTCGCTCGTCATTTCTGCAATCATTTGATGCTCTTCTGTAAAATCCTCAGGTGTAAAAATAGCCTCTTCGGTGATTTGTTCTGTTAAAAAACTTCCACCCTTTTGCATAGTAATTCTTTCCTTCCTTTCTTTATCTACTTAATTAAGGCTTGAAGTAACGGTCATCTCTTTTTTTTCTTAGTTAATGGCTTTCCTGTTTGTAATAGATGTAGCATTCTTTGCTGTGTCTCTGGTTCCTGAATCAAACGAATAAAACCTTCTCTTTCTAGGTCTAATAAATAGTCCTCTTCTACCAATGCCCCACATTCTACATCGCCACCTGTAAGAACTGTCGCAAGATTACTTGCAATAAAAGCATCATATTTAGATATAAAACCGATTTTTTGAAGCTTATCTATTTCTTTCATTAAGAATTGATACCCAACTCTACCTGCAACCACTATTTTTTCTTTTTTCGGTATTAGATACTTTTCATTTGCTAGTTGGAGGACTGCCTTTTTGGCATCCCTCAATAAAAATCGGTCATTATTCGTTATTCCATCAATCTCCGTTAAGAACCCTAATTCTTTAGCATGGACAGCAGAAGAGGCAACCTTAGCTGTTAATATCGTCTGAAATACCTCAACTGTAAGCTGTAGTAATTCTTCTGTGGATGGATTTTGCTTTTGCTTCCACTTATTACAATATAATGCTGTTGTTCCTCCCCCACCTGGGATAAGTCCGACCCCTGTTTCCACAAGTCCGATATATGTTTCTAATGATGCTTGCACCTTGCCAGCAGCAAGACAAATTTCTGCTCCTCCCCCTAATGTTCTTTGATAAGGGGCAGCTACTACTGGCTTTTTACAGTATTTTATACGTTTCATCACTCGTTGAAAACGGCGGACGGCTAGCTGTAGCTCTACAACATCTTCGTTTTGAGCTTCCAGCAGCATTAATGCTAAATTAGCTCCGAGACTGAAATTCTTTTTTTCACTGCCGATAATTAATCCTTTATAGTCTTCTGTCTCTACCGTTGCTATCGAATGCTCAATCATCGAAAGAATATCGACACCAATACTCATATTTCTGCTGTGCAATTCAAGCAATAAAACGCCATCCCCTATATCAATAAGACTCGCACCATCATTGGAAAGAAGTACGCCTCTTTGCTTTTTGCTTTCTTGAATACTTATTTGATCTAAGCTTTTTGGAAGGGGCAAATATTTTCCTTGATGATAATAATGATCCACTCCATTAATCTCTATAAAAAATCGGTCAAATCCATGCTCAATCATTTCTTTAATCCATAAAGGAATATTCATTGATTCTTCTTCCATTCGTTGAACCGTGTCTTTTAAAGATAATTTATCCCATAAACGAAATGGTCCGTTTTTCCAGTTGAATCCAGACTGAACAGCCTGATCTAATTCATAAATGGAATCGGTAATCTCCCCAACCATTTTTGCCGAATAAAGCAAAAATGGGGCAATCCCTTTCCATAGAAATTGCGCTTTTTTATTTTTCTCCTGTAAAAACAAAGGGAGTGATTTGCCTATTACTTGTTCTTTCATTACAGACAAATCTTTGTATGTGAACGTATGATAATCTAGAACTTTTAATCCTTGCTCCGTTTTTCTATAAAACCCTTTTTTCACCTTTCTACCAAACATTTTCTTGTTAAGCATTTCTTCTAACAACGCAGGAATTTGGTACATCTCTATTTCTTCTGAAATTTTCATTTTGCCTTGCATGTTTTGAATGACCTGATAAAAAGTATCCAACCCTACCATATCCAAAGTGTGAAAGGTAGCACTTTTTGGACGCCCAATGAGTGGACCTGTTAATTGATCAACTTCATCGATGGTTAAATCAGCCTTTATCATTTCTTTCACAATATTTAAAAATGCAAAAGAACCAATGCGATTTGCAATGAAATTAGGTGTATCACTTGCTTTTACTACCACTTTTCCTAACGCTTCTTGAGCAAACTCACTTACACTTTTCACGACATCTGGAGTGGTTTCGTTTGTAGGAATAATTTCAAGTAATTTAATAAAACGAGGGGGATTAAAAAAGTGTGTGCCTAAAAAATGAGCCTGAAAATCTGAGGAAAGATTTTCTTTCATCCTATTTATGGATATACCAGAAGTATTGCTGCTCACAATTGATCCTTTTTTTCTAATTTGATCGACCTTTATAAAGAGTTCCTTCTTTATTTGAATGTCTTCAATAATTGCTTCCACGATCCAATCTACTTCTCTCAATAAAGAGAAATCATCTTCTAGATTTCCTATTGTTAAATGCGATAAATTATCAAAGGAAGTGAGTGGACTAGGAGAATCTGTTTGCATTTTTTCGATGGCAAGCTGTACCAATCGATTTCTTACCACCTTATCCATTTTTGTCAATCCCTGTTGCTTTTCTTTTTCTGTTAGCTGATTTGGAACAATATCCAAAAGAATCGTAGAAATTCCTGCGTTAAGAAACTGCGCTGCAATCGCTGCACCCATTACTCCAGATCCAATAACCGCAACTGATTTTATCTCTTTCACCTTACTTCCTCCTTGAAAAGTAAATTAAGTTTTGGTTGTTCTCATTTTATGATTATTTATTGACTCATTACCCTTTTATGCTATGTGAAAATGATACCGAATGAAGGATAAAACATCATTCATCTCCAAGCAACGTGCTCATTAAAAAAGAAAAATAGGAAATGCTAATAATGAACCAAGAAAAGGGAGGTGAATAAAAAGATGGCACGTCTTAAAAAGAATCCTTCTAAAGCAGGGGTTAGTGCGGCTAGCGTGAAAGGTAACGCTGGTCCAACCGTTGAAACAGATGGTGGTGGAAAAGTTAACAGTCAAAATAATCAATATAAAAAGCAATAGTTTATTAGGAGGTCGAACTTGATGCAGCAACAACCAAATAATATGGCTCAATCAAATGGGATGATGATGAAACCACCCGTTATGGTAACAGTAAAAGATTCCCTTTACTTAACAGACATGCTTGCTTGGAATTTATTAGCGATGAAAAAAGCACATTTTTTTGCTCAAACCGCTCAAGATCCAGCTATTAAATCACAGCTTGAAAAATGTGGACAAATGCATCAGCATCATTATGAAAGAATACTTAATCACCTAAATGCTAATAGTCAGCCTATGTCTCAACAAACACAATAACTACTTACGAAAAAGCAACGATTGTTGATTTATCATGCTCATTCTGCTAAAGAGAATGCCAATGTCGTGCTTTGACCTTGTCTTTGGCAGAATGAGCATCTTCTCGGGGATGAATCACCAATCAGACTTTATAAATAATAATCTTGTGAGAAAGGACAAAGGATATGAACCAACAACAACCAATTCAAAATCCTGAAGCGCAGGTACCAAAAACACCACAAATGAATGATCGTGATTTTACTAATGATATGCTTTCAACAGAGAAATACATGACAGACTCTTATTCAATAGCTTTAAATGAAGCTAGTAATGAGCCACTATATCAAGATTTATTATCGATTTTTACGGAAACACAAAATATGCAAAGAGAATTGTATGATTTAATGTTTCAAAAAGGTTGGTATAAGCTTGAAGCTGCTGAGCAGCAAAAGCTTCAACAGTCCTATCAGCAATTTAAAGGGTATAGTAACCAGTTTCCATACGGAAATACCAACATTCAGTAAACCTTCTTTTCGTCATACCACCTAATGATTGGGTGGTATGTTTCTTACACTTTGTCCAGCTTTCTATATAGCATATGTTTTATTTCTGATTTTGTTTTCTCATCTCATTTATTTTTTTTATTTCGGTTATTATTTGTATCATCGTTTGTTTGCCATCTGGAAATTTGGCATTCCAATGCTTCACTAGACCTGGCATGTTTTTCGACATAAATGAATAAAGCATCCACACTTGTACTTTTTCATTAAGCTCTTCGTTTTCTTCTCCAAGTAATAATTCCGTATAATTGCTTAATAATGAATCAAACTCTTCTCGAAATTTTTCATTCATTTTCTCCATTCCTCCTTCTATATGCGTTGACAACTTCCATAAATTGTTCTATTATTAAATTACACCTATTGATAATGATTATCAATATCATTGATTTCCCATAATTAATATTCTTTCCTTTTCTTTCCCCCTCATTTAAGAATTGTGGAAGAATAGACGAAAAGAGGCTGCACCCTGTCAGCCTCTTTTCATCTTTTTAAGAAAAAATCGTTATTCATCACTGGAAAACATATATTTTTTATAATGATATCTTATCGAAAAAATTAATCCCATCGAAAGCATATTCCCCATTAAAGAACTACCACCGTAACTAATAAACGGGAGTGGAATTCCAGTAATCGGAAGGATTCCTACTGTCATCCCGATATTTTGGAAAACATGAAAGCAAAGCATACTAATAATTCCTACACTCATACAAGTATAAAAAGTGTTTTTTGTTTCCAATGCTACTTTTGTTATGTGATAAATAAGTAAGAAAAACAAACTAATAATAATACTCGCACCAATAAAGCCGAACTCTTCTCCAACTACACTGAAAATAAAATCGGTATGATTTTCTGGAAGTACCACTTCACTAGTGCCAACACCTTTCCCTGTCGTTTGTCCAGATCCTATCGCAAGTAAGGATTGTGTCAAATGATAACCTGTTGTGCTTTGATACGTATACGGATCCAGCCAAGAATAGATTCTTCCCATTTGATATTCTTTTACGCCGAAGTACGTTGTAATCCAATCTGAATGCCAAATAACAAGATAAAGGACAACTGTAGCAATAACTGCAAAACTGGAAAAGATAGGCAATAATATTTTCCACGAGATACCAGAGATAAAAACCATCCCTAGCATAATAGCAAGCAATACTAAAGATGTTCCTAAGTCAGGCTGAAGCATTACTAGAAATAACGGAAGTGCTGTTACACCTCCTATTTTAAATAATAAGAGGAAGTCACTTTGTAAAGTTTTCACAATATATTTTTCTTGATGTTCTACAATTAATCGGGAGAGCGCTAATACTAAAAATACTTTTACAAACTCAGATGGTTGTAAAGAAAAACCAGGAAGCGTAAACCAGCTTTTTGCACCATTTATTTCTCGGGCAATGCTTTCCGGTGCAAGAATAAGCAGGACTAATAATAAAAGACCAAAAGAATATAAATACCAAGTTAGTTTTTTTAACTGATCCGAATCTAAACGAATCACTCCGATGATAATTCCTATACCAACACCATAAAAAAGAACTTGCTTTAACACATAAGAAGAATTTGCTCCATATATAGAAATAAGACTTGTTAAACATAGAAGCATTAATATTAGAACAAGTGTATAATCTATTTTCGATGAATTTTTTTGGGACATATTGTCATTGCTCCTTGTTCAGTAAAACTTTTAACAGTGGGTTAAATCTTCTTCACCCTAAATTATTTCTTTTTCATTTATATTTACTGTAAATTAGTTGAGTAATTTATATATTTACAGTTCTCCATTATATTTGTATTTGCATGAAATAACAACTTTCGACAATCATTTTCGTGAAATTTATTATTTTGATTCCTAACTTTAACCAAAATGAATAAAATCTGTTTCAATTGTCATAAAAAATATTAATTCCATTTAGTTTTCCCTAAAAAAAGAAGAATGATCAAAATAGCTCATCTCACAGAAAAATTTTCCTGGAAATGTTAACTATCTTATGATCATTCTTTAATAACCTTTTCCTTTAAAGTTAATTTACATGAATTGTTTTTGTTAATTCCACTAGATCATCTGCAATTTTTGCTAGTGATTTGGTGGAATAAGTAATTTCTTCAATTGCTGCCAATTGTTCTTGCGACGCTTCTGAAACACTTATTGAGTTATGACTATTTTCCTTCGCTATGCCAGTAACTTGATCTACAGATCCTGCAACTTCTACTATATTTGTAGAAATCTTATTGGCAGCCTCCAAAATATTTTCCATTTGGCTGCTCATAGATAACATAGAGTTTGAAATGATATGAAACTTTTCCTTTGTATCATTTGTAATATTAATCCCGTCTTTTACTTCCTCAGTTACTCTTTTCATTGTTTTCACGGAAGAAAGGGTATCTTTTTGAATTTCATTTACTAATACAGCAATTTGCTTAGCAGACTGATTAGATTGTTCAGCAAGCTTCCTTACCTCTTCTGCTACTACTGCAAAACCTTTCCCTGCCTCTCCTGCTCTTGCCGCCTCAATAGCAGCATTTAATGCCAATAGATTTGTCTGATCAGCAATTTCAGTTATAACATTTAAGAATTGGCCAATTTCTTGAGAACGCTCCTGTAATAATACAATAGAGTCATTGGATTCTTTCACTGAATTTTGGATTAAGCTCATTTGAGTTACTGTATTATCAACAACTTCTTGTCCTTCTTTTGCCTTCAAAACAGTAATATTTGTACTTTTCACCATTTCTTCTGTATTTTTAGCAATATCTTTAATTTCGTTATTAACAACCGCTACCGACTCAACAATGAATTCCATTCCTTTTGTTTGCTCTTCAGATCCTGCCGCAACACTTTGAATAGCGGAAGAAATTTGCTCCGATACATAGCTTGTTTCCACCGTATTAGCCGTTAATTTTTCGGCAGATGAATTAATCTGTTCAGACGTTTCATTTACTTTCTGAACTAAATTTCTTATAAATTCTTTCATTAAAATAAACTCATCTGTCAATTGGCCAATTTCATCATTTGAAGTCTTTTTAATCTCTATATCTAAATCGCCTTCTGTAATTTTCTTCGTAAAATTTAATAATTTTTTAAGTGGAGTTATTATTATTCGTCGCGTAAATAATGCGACAATAACCGTTACAAAAACTAGATTAATAATCGTATTTACAAAAATACTAAATGCTTCTGGGAAAACTCCTGCTTCTCGAATAATTTCATGAAGCTTAAACGAAATCATGGTACTAAATAATGTAGCAAAAAATATTATGACAATCATCTTTGTTCTTAAACTACGAAAAATCGTTCTTTTCTTCATATAATTATACCATCCTGACCTCTTTATAATTCTTAATACCTATCATTCTTCCTTAACACCTAACTTTTTTGTTTACACTTCTTTTATCGGCATGACAAAAGAATTATAAATATGAAGTAACCTCTAAACAAATAGTTGTTTATACCTATTTTACAAAAAACATCTGCTTTAAGCAATTTTAAGCAATTTGTAAAAAATAACAATGACTCTATAGATTGTAACTCAGCAGTCCAGCTTAGAATTTCCCTCTTGAATGACACCAATCTTTTAGAAGGAAACTAACAATAAAAAGAGGTATAGCCAACGAACGGCTATACCTAAAGTGAGAGGAGGTTATGGGGTTACGGTATAAAGAATATGACTGTGTATTCAGCTTCTAAGAAGGTGATACAAGCTATTCTTTATACTTATTAAATATGCTTTTTTGTAAAATCAGTGAGGGCTTATCCCCTTTATCGTTAAAAAAGGGCAATCATCCTTTAGAAGTAGTATATTTATTTTTCTGTACATATACTAAATTAAATGCTTAGCTGAAAGAAGGTACGAAATGAAAAATCCCGTATATGTAAACACAATAATCTATTGCTGCTTGTTGACTATCTTCACGACGTTTCTTTTCTATGCTATGACTGGTTTATCCGTCTACACAATTGCTTCGTTGATATCAGGAATCCTTGTTGCTTTCTTTAGTTTATTAGAAGAGGAAGTTATTCATAAGAAAATTCACGAGAAACAATAACATTCTTCTAACTGGAAATCACCCCGTTTTAAAATAATTTATATTTGTATGTATAAAAAAAGAAAAAAGGGTCCACAATGATACTACAAAGTGTAATTCCCCCTTTTGTTTTGAGTTGTTACAGGAATTTATCTCATAGCCTGAGATTCCTGAACAACTCATTTTTTTATTGTATTAATTGCAAGAACTGCTGCGTTCTTTTTTCTTTAGGCACAGAAAAGATATCATGAGGATTTCCTTTTTCCACAATATATCCCCCATCCATAAAGATAACTTCATCTGCTACTTCTTGCGCAAATTTCATCTCATGGGTGACGACAATCATCGTCATTCCTTCATTAGCAAGTTCTTTTATTACTTTCAATACTTCCCCTACAAGCTCTGGATCTAAAGCAGAGGTCGGTTCATCAAACAGCATCACTTCTGGTTCCATCGCTAGCGCTCTCGCGATGCCAACACGCTGTTGCTGCCCTCCTGACAGTTGGAATGGATAGTAATCGATTTTATCACCGAGTCCTACTTTATTTAATAAGTCGGTTGCTTTGGCTCTTGCTTTTTCCTTCGATTGCTTTTTCACCGTAATGGGACCTTCCATTACATTTTCAATGGCTGTTTTATGTGGAAAAAGATTATAGTTTTGAAATACCATTCCTGTTAATTTCCGAAAATCTGTTATAGCCTTTTTCGTAACTTTATTCGAGAAATCTAATTGTTTATTCTCGATTGTAATGTGACCAGTTGTTGGAGTTTCCAAAATGTTTAAACAACGAAGCATCGTCGTTTTCCCGGATCCAGACGGTCCTATGACAACAATTACTTTGCCTTTTTCCACTTCTAAATTTATATCCTTTAAAACTTGTAAATCATCGAAATTCTTAGACAAGCCCTTGATGGAAATCATGCTCATCCCTCCTTCCTTATCAATTATTTATCTTTTCGAATAGAAGTTTTTATTTATTCAAGTGACGCCCGAAGCGATTTTCCAGACACTGCTGCATAATAGAAAGCGGGAAACAAATAAGCCAATACAAGAGAGCAACCTCTGAATATAGCAGTAAAAATTCATAATTAGTGCTCGCTATTTCTTGTGCCTTTCGAAACATTTCCGTCACTAGGATTAAAGCAGCTAACGACGAATCCTTAATTAAACTTATAAATGTATTCGATAAGGGAGGAATCGAAACGCGCGCAGCCTGTGGTAAAATAATTCTTTTTAAATTTTGAACATAGCTCATTCCGATCGAATATCCAGCTTCCCATTGACCATTAGGAATACTTAAAATGGATCCCCTGACTATTTCCGATCCATATGCTCCCACACTTAAGGAAAAACCAATGATAGCTGCTACAAATGGTTCAAGGGTGATACCTATATTCGGCAACCCATAAAAAATAATAAATAGCTGTACGAGTAATGGTGTTCCACGAATAATGGAAACATAGATACCTGCAATGATTCGCAAAATTTTAATACTTGATAATCTAGCTAAAGCGGTTAATACAGCAAGAATTAGCCCAATAATAAAGGAAATAATTGATAGTGGTATTGTATATAAAATAGCCCCCTTCACCAAAGGGAGAAGGGAACTAACTGCAATATCATAATATCGCTGAAATGCTTCTGGGTCTGTAAAGATATTATTTAAGTACATCTTCTCCGAACCATTTCTCAGATATTGATTTATACGTACCGTCGTCAATCATTTCCTGTAATGCTTTATTTACCGCTTCTACTAACGTATCATTTCCTTGTCTAAACATTAATCCACTTTGAGCTACATCATCAGCAGTATCTGCTATTACAACTTTTGCATCTGGCTTTTGCTTTTTAAAATCTAAGAAAGATAATTTATCATTAATTGTTACATCTACTCGTTTAGCGTTCAATAATTCAATTGCTTGATTAAATCCATCTATCCCTACTAGCTCTGCACCGTTTGCTTTGGCAATTTCTGCGTAATTACTTGTTAATGACTGTGCCGACTTCAATCCTTTAATATCTTCAAAGCTTTTCACATCTGAATCTTCTCTTGTGATAAGGACAGCTGAAGAAGAAATATATGGATCAGAGAATGAATACTTTTCTTTTCTTTCCTCGTTAATCCCTACTTGGTTTGCAATCATGTCAAAACGCTTTGCATCAAGACCAGCAAATATCGCATCCCATTGTGTTTCCATGAATTCTGCCTCCACACCTAAACGTTTTGCAACTTCTTGTGCGATTTCCACATCAAAACCAGTTAATTTTCCTGCATCATCATGAAACGTAAAGGGAGGATATGTACCTTCCGTACCAACCACTAATTTTCCATTTTCTTTGATTTGCGCTAATAGATCTGTTTTGTTATCATCCTTTTTATCTGCAGAATCATTTGATTCATTATCTGATTTACTACCACATGCAGCTAAAACAATGGTAAGACTAAGTAATAAACTAAACAATATACTTAATTTCTTCATATTAATCCTCCTAATTCCGATAAGTTTTGTCAGCAATTGTTATCATATTATATGGGATTCCCTTTGTCAAAGCTTTCATTCTAACTTTTATTTTCACCAAAAGTTCTGACATTAACCATGGGTGATATATCCATTTCATACCAAAAAAAGCGGCCATTTCAAACGGCCACTTTTTTCCATTTATATAAGAATCTTAATAATAAGATTTTAATTAAAGTCGTTTTCTCCCATAATTACTTTTGGGCGGATGTTAATTTGTTGTGTATAAAAAAATAATTGCATTATGCTACTGTTTTCGGAAAAACAAATGGATACAGATATAATTTCCCTTCATAAACTCTTTGCATATTGTATTCATCTAATAAATCATAAGGTGTTATTAAACATGGTGGCTTATTAAAAAATAAAACACCACTTTCATGTAAAATGGATGCCACAAACTGAGAACAAAAATAAGCATTTTTTCGATTATATGGTATTTTAAATAAAATAAATAATAAGCCCAAAAGATTATAACGATAATTTCTTTGTTCCTTCTCCATTTGTTCAATCTTATTCTTCATTTTTTCATATTGTGTCTCTGTCACGGAGACGGAATAAATGATACAGCGACTATTTCGGAAAAAATCATGTTGTACATTTTCCTTCACAAATCCTCCGATAAAAGGATTGCTTGGTTTTCTTCTTCCAAAGCTATATACTTCATTTAATTGGGGATCAAAGGAAATAGATGCATGATTATGGGGTTTTCTCGTAAATAACTTGATACAGCGCGTGAATAACGTGCCCGTATCCGTTAAAATAATATATACTTTTTTTTCAGTCACCTAAACATTCCTCCTTTCTTATATTCATAATTTTCAAATTTTTAATAAGGGATAAATATCATTCAACATTGGTTTGTTTTCTTGCATATAAAATTCCATTTTCGTGTGCAATGAACGACATTCATTCAATAATAGCTCTTTTCTTTTCCTCTTTCTTATCATATAGAGATTATCTACAACTGGAAACAAACTCTTGTATTATTTTTATCTACGTCTTTAGACTTAAAAAGTTACAAAAAAGCATACTTGCATTAGAATTCTGCCATCATGAGGTCAGTTCCTTCTAAATAAGTATGCTTTTTCTTCTTTTATTCAAAAATAGCAGATCACCTATGCTAAAATAGTCTGTTTTCTTAAAAAAGTATCGTTTGATAATTAGGCAAGTTTGGCAATGCGCCTTTTTTAGTTGCTACCATTGCCCCCATTTTATTTGCAAGTGCTATGTAATCCCTCAACTCCTCTTTCGTATGAGGAAATCCCCTTCCATGTATGCAAAATAATATTGCGGCCATAAATGCATCGCCTGAACCATTCGTATCTATTACTCTTATGGATTTAGCAGGTATATGTACTTTTTGCTCAGATAATCGGCCAATAGCTCCTCTTTCTCCGATTGTTATGAGCTGAAATGGAACTTGAAATTTTTCCAATATTACCATCCCGTCCTCTACCGTATTTACCTCCATCAGAAAGCAAAGCTCTTCCTCTGATAATTTTAGAACATCAACATATGGCAAGAGTTCGATAATTACCTGTCTGCATTCCTCTTCACTCGCCCATCTTTTCAGACGAATATTTGCATCAAAAGCAACAATCAGGCCTTTTTTCTTTGCTAAACTTATTGCTTTCTTTGTTGCTGTTCTTGCATGTGGATGGAAGAGGGTACCAGACCCACAATAAAAGATGGACTTATTTACAAAAGACTTTGCTTTTATATCTGTTTCAAATACGACCTCATCCGGGGTTTCATTTTCATACATATGAAAATGCCTCTCACCTGAAGCATCTAAATGGACAAACACCTTGGATATCTTCTTTGTTGGCGTACGAACAGCATCAGCCAAATTTATCTTTTCCTTTTGCATTTCTAATTCTACAAATTTGCTATCCTCTTTGTTCCCTAGCTTTGTAATATAATAGCTCGGAATGCCAAATCTACTTATATGTACAGCAACATTTACAGAAGCTCCACCTAAATTTCTTTCAAAGCAATTATTAGCACTCGATCGTGCAACATAATCAATAAATGCATCACCAAGTGATAGAATTCCTTTTAGTGCCATCTCCTTCTCTTCCTCTCCAGCTTTTTCTATCCTTAGTATATCTTCTTTCCTGCTATTAACCATGTTAAATAGGTAAGTAGTTTATTTAAATATAGTGAAACTTATGAAACTCTTTCTTCGTTATATTCTATGTGTATTTTCAATTAAAGAAATTTTACATAATATAGCATTCAGCTTTTGCTAAATATTTGATATGATAGTTTGGTATATGCTTTTTGAAAAAAATATAATTTTTATATTAATTGATAAATAGGAGTGAACAAAGTTTGGATAAATTATGGGAATTAATAGTTGCCTTTATTTTAGGCATAGTAGAAGGTTTAACTGAATTTGCACCTGTATCGTCAACAGGGCACATGATACTTGTAGATGATTTATGGCTAAAATCAGGAGAAATTTTTTCACCTGAAGTAGCAAATACCTTTAAAGTCGTTATTCAATTAGGCTCGATTTTAGCAGTAGTCATTATCTTTAAAGATCGTTTCCTCAATATTCTAGGTTTGAAAAAAACCATCAATGGCGAGAAAATTACTGGACATAAATTGAGCTTAGTACAAGTTCTTATTGGGTTAATCCCAGCTGGTGTTTTAGGACTGCTTTTTGATGATTACATAGATGAGCATCTATTTAATTTTGAAACGGTTGCGTATGCATTGATTGTTGGAGCGATTCTGATGATTATCGCAGACTATACGCAAAAGAAGAAGCAACCAACGACTACTTCTTTGGATCAAATTACAAATAAACAAGCATTTTTTATTGGTTTATTTCAATGTATTGCCTTATGGCCAGGTTTTTCAAGGTCTGGATCAACGATTTCTGGTGGAGTACTAATGGGATTAAGCCATCGCGTTGCAGCTGACTTTACATTTATCATGGCTGTTCCGATTATGGCTGGGGCTAGCTTTATTTCTTTATTAAACAATTGGGAATACATCACATCAGCTGCTCTTCCATTCTTTATTATAGGATTTATCAGTGCCTTTATATTTGCACTAATATCCATTCGATTCTTTTTAAAGCTAATTGATCGAGTTAAATTAACACCGTTTGCGATTTATCGTATTATTATCGCGATTATTATTATCGTTGTATTCTTATAAAAACAGTCGTATCAACGTAAAAAAGTCATCTCATTTTGAGATGACTTTTTTGATTTGGTTCTATTCTACTTACTCCTTCTTCAGTAGCTTTTTGTCGCTCTTTACTTCTAATATATCAAGCAGGAATATAAAAATAGGAATTCCTACAATTAAGCCCCATACGCCAAAGAAGTGTTCAGAGAATATTAGGACAATAAATGTGAAAAACACTGGTAAATCAGTCTTAGAAGACATTAATTTTGGGTTTAATATATATGCCTCTATTGCATGGATGACCATAATTAAAACAATAACTGAAATTACATGGGTAATTCCTCCAACCGTGTATCCAATAATACACAACGGGATGAAAGAAATGATAACACCTGCAACTGGTATAAGCCCAAGTAAAAAAATCATGATGCCTAAACCAAATAATTGCGGAAAACCTAGGAAATATAAAGAAGTTGTCGTTAAAATACAATTAATTATCGCAATAATAAATTGCGCTTCTATTACTTTTCCAAATGTAGCAACAAATTTCTCTCCAAAATACATACATTCAAAATAAATCGGTGCTATCTTACTCGTATGGAAACGAGTCGCAAATAGTCGCAATCGATCTTTTTCCAATAGAAAAAACAGGCTGAGCACAATCGCCATAAATACTTGAAGGAGATTCCCCCAAATATTTGTAAAATACGTAAAAATAAAGGTGAAACCCTGATGCAAATAAGTCGTAATACTAAAATTGTTGATAAGATTCACTATAAAATTCAATACAGCATTATCATGTGGCTGCATATAAAAATCTGTAATTTGAAATACTAACACCGATATTTGCTGAATGACAACAGGCAAATAGGTTGAAATCCCATATATAAGTAACGATAAAACCGAAAAATAGAGCAAGATAACAGCAATCGTTCGTTTAATCGCAAACCTACTTGTAAAAAACTGAACAAGTCTATCCATTAAATAGGAAAAAATAAACGTAAATAAAATGAGATTTATCATACTTCTAACAAAGTAAAGGCACAAACCAATTAAACATAAAATAAAAAATCTTTTTACCCCTTTTTTTTGAAAAAATTGAAGCAATGTTTCCATGTGAAAGACCCCTGACGATTTAAAATACCTAACTAATTTTTCTTTCAATCCACTTCCTTTATTATCAATCCAATAAAGAAAAATAACAAGAAAAACAAGTTAATTTCCCAGCTAATCTTTCCTTCTAATTCGCAGTAGGTATCTATTATAATCGTCCACTTATTATATCCAATAAAAAAATGTATGGTAAAAAAGTCCCGAACTATTCATTTTTAGAAAAATCTTTCTTTACAGCCTATATAAAAATTAGTAAAATGAAAAAAGTCGTTTTAAAATTCAGTCGACATTTTTATACAATTTTCGCAATTTTTTATCATTAGGAGGATTACATGAATATTTTTCGAAAAAAGGCAGTAACCTCAAGCACTGCTACCTCTTTAAATCGTGTGCTTGGAGCGTTTGACCTAACAATGCTAGGAGTTGGCGCAATTGTCGGTACTGGGATCTTTGTATTGACAGGTGTTGCGGCTGCTAAATATGCGGGTCCTGCTCTTATTCTTTCGTTTGTAATAGCAGGTCTTGCCTGTGCTTTTGCTGCTTTATGCTATTCGGAGTTCGCATCAATGATTCCACAATCTGGAAGTGCATACACCTATAGCTATGTCGCATTTGGAGAAGTAATAGCCTGGATCCTTGGATGGGACTTAGTATTAGAATACGGACTTGCTTCTGCAGCAGTTGCGAGTGGATGGTCAGGATATTTTCAAAGCTTGTTAGCTGGATTTGGGATTCACTTACCTACCTTTATGACAAGTGCCTTTAACCTAGCTAACGGAACATTTATCGATGTCCCTGCCATTATTATCGTATTCATCATTACGCTTCTATTAACAAGAGGTATCCAGGAGTCATCAAAATGGAATATACTGATGGTGTTTATTAAACTAGCTGTTGTATTACTATTTATATTTGTCGGCGTTTGGTATGTAAAGCCTGATAATTGGGTGCCATTTACGCCATACGGTTTTTCTGGAGTTACGACAGGGGCTGCGGTTGTCATTTTTGCTTATTTTGGCTTTGATGCTGTTTCGACAGCGGCAGAAGAAGTTAAAAACCCACAAAAAAATCTACCAATTGGGATCATATCTGCTTTAGCAATTTGTACTGTGCTCTATATTATTGTGTCACTGATTCTAACAGGAATTGTTCCTTATCAATTATTGGATGTAAAAGATCCTGTAGCCTTTGCTCTTAACTTTATCAATCAAAATTGGGTAGCTGGATTTGTTTCGCTTGGAGCGATTATCGGTATCACAACCGTACTAATGGTGATGATGTTTGGACAAACTCGCCTTTTCTATGCTATTAGTAAAGACGGTCTACTTCCAAAGTCGATGCAGAATGTTAGTAAGAAAACACATGTCCCAATTGTAAGTACTTGGGTAACCTCTGCTTTAGTAGCGCTATTTGCAGGATTTGTTCCACTTGATCGGTTGGCAGAACTCACAAATATTGGTACATTATTTGCATTTTCGATGGTTTCAATCGGGGTCGTTGTCTTACGCTATACACAACCAGACCTGCAGCGTGGATTTAAAACACCTTTCGTACCATTCGTCCCAGCACTTGCCGTTATTTTTTGCGTTTATTTAATGTTTCAGCTAAGTGCTTTTACATGGAAGGGATTCCTTGTCTGGCTTGTAATTGGATTAATTATTTATATTTCATATGGATATAAACATAGTAAATTGAATGATTCAAGTAAAAAATCTATGCTATAATTTTGCAAATAAAAGAGGAAGACTTAAAGGTTTAGCCTAAAAGTCTTCCTCTTTCTTATTAATCTTTTACTCGTTTAAACGGCCACCAGTTTGCTTCTCCGAAGTTCTTTACAAATACAGGAATAAATAGTGGCAGGATGATAAAGGCATATAAGAATAATCCAACCAACACAATACTTGCTATTTGCAATAAGGATAGCATTCCTGAAGGCATCATCGCAGCGAACGTTCCACCTAAAATGATCGCTGCTGATATAATGACAGTCCCCATCTTCTTCATTGCTTCAAGCATTGCATCTTGTATGGTTAAATCCTTATATTCATTAAAGCGATCCATAAGGAAAATACTATAATCCACACCTAATGCAACTAAAATAACAAAGCCGAAAAATGGCACTGCCCAACTAATTCCAGTGTAGCCAAGCATATTTACATAGATAGCCTCATTTATTCCAAGTGCTGTATAGAATGTCAAAATTAATGATCCAATAATATAAACCGGCATAATAATGGATCGGAATAAAAAGATTAATACGATAGAAATCCCAATCATCATCCAAATAACTGTATTCGTGTAATCGGCATTAGACATCGTCCGCAGATCTGCATTGGTACTTGTTATTCCCGAAACAGCAACTTCTGCGTTTTCTAGTTTCGTTCCTTTCGTCACGCGCTCTACATTATCCTTGATTGTGTCGATTTGATCAATCGCTTCATTAGAATAAGGATTGTCAGCGAAAATAACGTCAAACGTCATGATTTTACGATTTGGAGATAGATACGTATCTAACGATTCCTTAAATTCATCACTAGTTAATACTTCTTCAGGGATATAGAAACTATTAGTTTCATTCTTTGATAATCCTGATAAATAATCAGTAGCAGACCCTAATCCATCTGATACTTGGTCTAATCCTTCTGCACTTTGTTTCAGTCCATCAGTCAATTGTCCAAGCTGTCCGCCAATGTCACTAAAGCCATCTAATAATTGCTTTTGGCCCTCATTAATACTAGTTAATCCATTTGTTAATTTAGGCATATTTTTTACTATTTGGCCTTGACCGTCTGCTAATTGGTTTAAACCCTTTTGCTGCTCGTCAATTCCATCAATTAGCTGCTCTAGTCCAGTCGATAGATTGCTCTGATTTTTTAACACTTCTGCATACCCATCATTTGCTGCACTAATTCCTTTTTGCAGTTCGGCTAATCCATCATTTAATTGTTCTACGCCTACACTAATGATAGGCAATTGCTGCTGAGCTCCTAAAAATCCTGATTTAATACCAACATATCCTTCCTCATCAGCCAATCCACTATATTTATTTTCTAAATAACCAAACGTTTCTTTCGGAACCGCATTTAGTCCACTTGCTAATTGCTCTACACCTGAACCAATTTTTTGGTATTCCTTAAGAATGGTAGATAGATTGCTTTCTACCTTTTGATAACCACTTTGTAAATCTTTATGGGCAGCTAATAACGATTCCGCCCCTGCTTTTGCATCTTGCAATCCTGCTTTTATTTGATCAGACCCGGTAGAGCCCAGACGAATACCTTCTTCAATTTTTTCTAAATTGGTTTGAATTTCTCCTAACCCTGATTTTACATCATTTGTTCCTTTGATGAGCCCTGTGATGCCATCTGATGCTTCGTTTAACTGTGGCTCCGACTTTTGCAACTCATCTCCAGCACTGTGTAGTCCATCACTAATTTGATCAATGCCTTCTTTTCCTTGATCCAAACCTTCTTCCAATGACTCTGCCTGCTTAGAAATATAAAGATCTTCAATGGATTCCCCCATTGGTCTCGTAACACTACGGACTTTATCGACTAAATCCACTTTAGCCAGTTCATTGGTAATTGAGTCTGCCAGTGATAAATACTCTATGGTATCTAATTGGTCATCGTTTTTTATAATAACGGTTGTTGCCATTGACTCTCCTGGTCCAAAGCTGTCAGCAATCGCATTAAATGCTTTAATGGATGGATAATCATCGCTAATTTCTTCTAATGAATTAAACGAAAGGTCACCATCATATGTGACAAGGAAAGGAACACAGATACAAGCAACAACTAGTAAAGAAAGCAATGGTCTCTTTAAAGAAAAACCGCCTGCCTTTTCCCAAATCCTGCTATCTGCATGTTCTGCTGATCCTTTTGAAGGCCAGAATAATTTTTTGCCTAATAAGAGCATACAAATTGGCACTACTGTAAATAATGCAAGAAGGAGAATAGCTACGCCCACTGCTACAGCGGAAGCAGATTGATAAAGCACAAATTTAGAGAATCCAATTGCAGCAAAACCAATCATTACAGCAACACCACTAAAAAAGACCGTTCTTCCTGCATTCTTGTATGTTTCCACAACTGATTCCCAAATACTTTCTCTATGCATCATTTCTTCTTTAAATCGACTTAATAAGAGGATACAGTAATCGGTACCTATCCCAAAGAGAATCGCAACTAAAAATATTTGTGTGTAGGTGGAAATCGGAAAATTGAATGTATCCACTAAAATGGAGACAATAGATTGAGACGCTATGTAGGTAACACCTACTGTGATTAACGGAATAAATGGAGCAATAATCGATCTAAAAACGATTAACAACACTGCAAGAATAAAGACAACCGTTATTCCTTCCGTCTTTTTTAACCCTTCTTGTGAACTATTTACTAAATCCTGATCAATCATCCAGTTACTCGTATAATAGTGATCTACATCATATTTTTCAATCGCATTATATAATGAATCACTTACTTCATCCGCTTCTCTTCCATTCCAGCTGATTGTTAGGGAATTAAGGATTGTTTTTCCATCCTTTGAAACCAATTGATCTTTTAGATCCTCATTTTTAAAAGATGAAAGAATATCCGTAATTCCTAGCTCTTCCTTGTTTGCCTCTAATGCATTCACTGCTTTTTTCGCTTCGGCTAAATCCTTTTCAGTCAGCTTCTTATCATTATGAAAGACAAGAGCGACCGTTGACTGCTCCCCTACATTTTTTTGATTCTGAACTTCATCAAGGATTTTTCCTGCCTGGGAAGAGGAATACTCATCTGGTATACGAATCTGTCCTTTTTCCTTCACCAGCTCTCCCATATTTGGAGCGATTAAAAATAACCCAATTATAGCAATAACCCAAGCCCCAAGAATAAACCATTTCCCTTTTAAAATAGTATTCACCTTTATTTCCCTCCTACTTCTATTCCTTACTTTCTTCAATAAGTCTATCTAGCTTGGCATAAGTATCTAAGAAATTTTGGATTTCTGCATGATCAAATTTTGAAATAACCGATTCAATCACACTCTGAATTTTTTTCTCCATATCGACAAAAATTACATTTCCTTCCGGCGTTAGCGATAGATAAATCACCCGCCTGTCTTTCTCATCCCTTGTTCTTTCCACCCATCCTTTTTCAACTAGGCGATTGACGATGGGGGTAATGGCGCTTTTTTTCACACCAAAGACAATCGCAAGCTCTGTTGATGTACACACCTTGACATTGTTTATATGACGCAGTGTAAAATGCTGTTCTGTTGTAAGAACATCTCCAATTTCCTGCCTGATTAATTGATCAAACTTACGATTAACAGAAAAATTTATGCTTACATATCGGTCAATGATTAGATTAATATCCGTTCGATTAATAACTGTCACCTCTTATCCGTTTAGTTAAGCAACTTAACTATTAAACATTTTAACTTTATTGCTATTTTTATGTCAATAATATTTTTTCATGATTAAAATAATTAGGCAATTTTCCTGCCAGTTCTTCTTTTTAGAAAGCTTTGTCTTTATTCAAAAATTCACTATGCTATAATAAGAAAAAAATAAAACGGAGAATTAAAATTATGTTGCCAAACATCTCAATGAAAAATACACTTATGGAAAGTTTAGGAATGCAAATAGTGGAAGTTAAAAGGAATGGGTCATGTATTGCAACGATGCCAGTAGATGACAGAACAAGACAACCATTTGGCTTCCTACATGGAGGGGCTTCTGTAGCTTTGGCTGAGACTGCTGCAAGCGTTGGTGCAGCAAGCCTTATCGATGCTAAAAAGCAAGCAGTTTTCGGACAAGAAATAAATGCAAATCATATTCGCTCGGTTAAAGAGGGGATCGTTACTGCAACAGCCAACGTCATCCATCAAGGTAAATCAAGCATGGTTTATGAGATAAAAATAGTAAATGAAAAAGAAGAATTAATTTGCATCTCTCGGTGTACATTGGCAGTGATTCATTTAGAAAGGTAGAAATAGCCGTTCGCTTTTAAAGACATATGGATAGCTGAGACTAACGATTTTCCACCTAAAAACAGCAGAAAAGGAGCTTCCACTTTGCCAGTTTCCTGACTTCGGAAGCCCCTTTCCTCATTTTACTCACATGTATATAATCTTGCTTCGTATGGTTTCAATGAAATCGAAGTAGTTGGCTCATGCCCTTCTACTTTATAATTAGCTAATAAAAGACTTTCATACTCTAACTCTACTACTCGATTTTCAAATACAGCCTCTTCTGCTGATAAATTGGCGATAATGACCATTTTCTTATCATCCAAGGTACGAGTATAGGCAAAAACCTGTTTGTTATCCTCATCGATTAAATCAAACGTTCCATATGTCAAAATTGGACCAGATTTTTTCAACTCAATCATCTTCTTATAGAAATGATAAATAGAATCTGGATCTTTCTTTTGGTTTTCCACATTTATGTCTAAATAGTTTGGATTGATTCCCATCCAAGGAGTATGCTCTGAAAATCCCGCATACGCTTCACTTGACCATTGCATTGGTGTTCTGGAATTATCGCGGCTAGATGACCAAATAATTTCCATGATATCCTTATGGCTGACTCCTTCTTCCCGTTTCAAATAATACAGATTTTTTGTTGCAACATCATCATATTCCTCAATCGTTGGAAATTGAACATTTGTCATGCCTATTTCTTGACCTTGATAAATAAACGGAGTTCCTTGCATAAAGAAATACATCATCCCAAACGCCTTAGCGCTTTCTTTCCAATATTCCTTATCATTTCCCCATGTAGAAACAGATCTTGCTTTATCATGGTTTTCGATAAATAAAGCATTCCACCCTTTGTTTTCTAGACCTTTCTGCCATTTATTTAAGACTTGCTTCAATTCCATGACATCTACGCCATAATTTTTTTCATTATCCCATAAATCAAGATGCTCAAATTGGAATACCATATTAAATTTCCCTTTTGTTTCTCCAACCCATAGCTCTGCTTCCTCTACCTTTACTCCATTCGCTTCTCCAACCGTCATAATATCATAATTAGCAAACGTTTCATTCTTTAATTCTTCTAAAAATGGTTGAATGCCCTCTACATTCATATGTTTATCAAAGGAAGGTACATAGTCTAACTCTAAAGGATTATCCATATCTTCTAATCCTTCTTCTTTTTTAATATGACTAATCGCATCAATGCGGAATCCGTCAATTCCTTTATCAAGCCACCAATTTATCATGTCGTATAAAGCTTTTCTCACTTCTTCATTTTCCCAGTTTAAATCTGGTTGTCTACTTGAGAAAATATGCATAAAATACTGTCCTGTTGCCTCATCAAGCTTCCATGCAGAGCCTCCAAATATACTCTCCCAGTTATTGGGCTCTTTTCCGTCCACTCCATCTCTCCATATATACCAATCTCTTTTCGGATTATCGAGGGAAGAACGGGATTCTAAAAACCATCTATGCTCATCACTTGTATGATTAATGACTAAATCTATAATTAGCTTCATTCCCCGCTGATGAACTTCATAAAGAAGTAAATCAAAATCTTCCATCGTTCCAAATTCATCCATAATATCCTGGTAATCGCTAATATCATAGCCATTATCATCGTTTGGTGATTTATACATTGGGCAAATCCAGATGCAATCAATACCAAGTTCTTTTAAATAGTCTAATTTTGTAATGATTCCCTTTAAATCCCCTATCCCGTCTCCATTTGAATCCATGAAACTTCTAGGATAAATCTGATAAGCTACTGCTTCTTTCCACCACTTTTGAGTCACTGCTTTTTCTTCCTTTCTACATCTAGTTTCTGTTTTATTACCACTTTAAAGCTTGGATTACTCCGCTACTTTACAACAAGAATTTCTTTCCACCATTTTCGCTGGTACTGTAATTCTCTTCGTTACCGAATTCGGATACGTAATATCATCTAGTAAGCATTTCGTAGCCTCGACTCCAAGCTGAAAAATATTAATATCAACACTTGTTAACGAGGGCTTCATATACTTACCAGTTGAAATATTATTAAACGCTACAATCGATAGATCTTCGGGAACAGATATAGAAAGTTCCTCGGCATAGCTAATTAATTCAATGGCGATAAAATCATCGGAGACAACTAGCGCTGTTGGACGACTCTCCATATTTAATATTTCAGCAAGTTTTTCTTTCGTTCGACCAGCTAATTCCTTATCATAAACAATCAATTCCTTTTGATGAGCAATTCCATTTTCCTTTAATGCTTGTTTAAATCCTTTTAAACGATCAATGGTAAAAACCATTTCCATGTTTGCACCAATAAAGGCGATTTTTTTATGCCCTAATTGTATTAAATGCTCCGTAATTTGTTTTGTAATAAACACATTATCATTATCCACAAACGTAATTCTTTCAGCATTTTGATATGGTCTACCAATGACAGTAAACGGAAATTTATTTTGTATGAGGTAATCCATGATTTGGTCATTTGTTTTACTATATAAAAGAATGATTCCATCTACTCTTTTTCCATGAACCATCTCTATTACTTCTTGTAATATTTCCTCTTCTGTTGCGCCAGTCGTCAAATATATGCCAAATTGGCTTTTTCTTGCCTCTAAACAAATTCCTCTTAATACTTCTGGAAAAAATGGGTTTTCCAGCACCCTTTCAGTCGAGTTTGGCATGACAATCCCCAGTGTTTTCGTGCTCTTTACTACTAAACTTCTCGCCTGGAGATTCGGATGATATCCTAATTCCTCCATTGCTTCGCGAACTTTGCGCTTTGTTTCATCACTTATTTTCGGATGATTTGCAAGTACTCTTGAAACGGTGGAGGGAGAAACATTTGCTAATTTACCAACATCTTTAATGGTTACTGCCATACTTGCACCTCCATTATTTTTTACGCCCTCATAGTAAACGCTATCATTTCATATTAAAAAAATTGCGTAATCATTCACCTTATAGTGCAAACGATTGCATTAACATATGTAGAATAATACCATAGGAAAAGTCTTATATCAATAATAAATTAAGCTCTAGAGCAAGAAATCGAAGGATGAACGAATTTAGCAGCAATGTGTTTACACATTATAAGTTTGGGAATTAAGAAAACCCTCACAAGGAGGGCATTAATATTTTGCATGTTAAAAAATATTTATTCCAACGATTGCAGTTCTTTGATCACTGGAGGATTCTCTAGCACCGTATCCATATAGTTTCTTCCCCAGCTATACATAGCATCTAAAATAGGCATTAGAGATTCTCCTTCCTTCGTTAAGGAGTATTCCACTTTGGGGGGCACAACAGGATATACAACTCTTTTTACAATATAGTCATTTTCTAATTCACGTAATTGATTAACAAGCATCCTTTGGGTTATTCCAGGAATTAAGGACTTTAACTCTCCAAATCGTTTTGTTCCTTCTTTTCCTAAATGCCAGAGAATCAGCATTTTCCATTTCCCACCAATAATATTAAGCGTTAGTTCTTTCTCACAATTAAATTCCTTGCCTGCCATTCTTTCCAAGAAAAAACCTCCCTCATTAAAAAGATACATAGTATACTTTTTGTCACTATATAAAAATAAAGTGCGTACTTACTTAAATGGATTATAAAACGTATAATGACGATTGTACAGAATTTAAACATATTACAGCACATTATAATGAAAAGGAGCGTACTAAAATGAAATTACAATTAGCATTGGATTTAGTTAATATCCCACAAGCAATCGAGGTTGTATCTCAGGTTGAACAATACGTTGATATCGTAGAAATTGGAACACCTGTTGTAATAAACGAAGGACTTCACGCTGTAAAGCAAGTTAAAGAAGCTTTTCCAAACGTATCTGTATTAGCAGATTTAAAGATTATGGATGCTGCTGGATATGAAGTAAGCCAAGCAGTTAATGCTGGTGCAGACATTGTCACTATTTTAGCAGTTGCAGAAGATGAATCTATTAAAGGAGCAGTTGCGGAAGCAAAGAAACTCGGAAAAGAAATTCTTGTCGACATGATTGCTGTTAAAGATATCAAAGAACGCGCACAACAACTTGATGAATTGGGTGTTGATTATATTTGTGTTCATACTGGCTATGATTTACAAGCTGTTGGAAAAAACTCTTTTGAAGATTTAAAAGCAATCAAAAGTGTTGTAAAAAATGCGAAAACAGCTGTTGCAGGTGGAATTAAATTAGAATCATTGCCGGAAGTTATTGCTGCACAACCTGACTTAGTTATTGTTGGTGGAGGAATTACTAGCCAAGATAACTTAAGTGAAGCTGCTTCTAAATTTAAAGAACTAATTGCTCAAGGATAATTCGATGAAAACAACTGATTACTTTGCACATGTTATTCAGGAGCTATCTCAGGCTGGAACACTTATTGCCAATGTTGACTTAGAAAAACTCGTCGAGCGTATTCTTCATTCCAAAAAAGTATTTGTCTATGGCGCTGGTCGTTCTGGATTTATGCTTAAATCATTTGCAATGCGAATGATGCATATGGGAATTGATGCTTTTGTTGTGGGTGAAACAGTTGCCGCTACCTATGAAAAAGACGATCTTCTTATCGTAGGAACTGGATCTGGTGAAACGAAAAGTATTATTACTATAGTAGAAAAAGCAAAAAGTATTGGTGGGAATATTACGGCTCTAACTATCTCTCCTGCATCTACTGTAGGGAAACTCGCTGATCAGGTCATTACATTGCCCGGTTCACCGAAAGATAGAGGTAATGAAGAAGCACATAGCATTCAGCCAATGGGTTCGTTGTTTGAACAATTACTCTTAATTGTCTTGGATAGCGTGATCTTAAAATACATGGAAATAAACGAGCTAGATTCCAATAAAATGTATGGAAAGCATGCTAATTTGGAATAGCATGTTTTAAACAAAAAGGGAAAGATATTGCATCTAGGATGTCATCATCTTTCCTTTTTTCCCTTTATTAATCCGAACCTCCCCCGCAGCTTGAGCAGGAGCTATCGGAAGAGCAAGAACTACTACTACAGGAACTATCCGACCCCGATCCGCAGCTTGTGCAACTTGAAGAACTATCACTTGTCATTTTCATATAACTTGAAAATTCCTCATAATGAAAATAAGAAACAGATAAAAAAGGAACAAGCATAGAGTTAAACTTTTGTTCTCTTTTGCTTTTTTTCATTCTGTCATATATGACACTTCTTTGATAATCTCTTACCTTTTTTACCGTTTTTTTCATGGATGCGATAAGTGCGAGTACCGTATTTTGATATTTCGTATCACTTTTAAAATATAGGTTAATCAGTTCATCTTCTGATAAATTTTTAAAGTCCTCTATAATAGTTGGATGGACAGGATGCCGGAAAAATCCCTTATACAAATAGATATTCTCTTTTCTTATCAGAAAAAGCTCTGCATACACCCAATCAAAAAATCCTCGCAAATCAGGATCAGGTTTCACCTTCACATTTGGACTGTGATGAAGAGTCGTGCCTAGATATTTTCTGGAAAAATCATCGTATTCTCGGGTGAACATGAGCATTTGATGCCATAATTCATCGACTTTCTTACTAAACATCGGAGACTCATTTAAAAGGGATGTTAAAACAAAAAAACGTTTTAAATCAAGTAAACGCCATTCATATTCATTTTCTTTCAATTTATTCTCACTTTTAACTCTTTCTTCTACATTTTCCATATAACTTCTAGTAAGGGAACGCTCTAGGTCATCATTTAATTTTTTTAACCCTTTAATTGGCTGTATCTCTAATATTTTAGGAGATAAACCAAATTTAAAGGTGAGTTTTTTGCGTAAAAATAGAATAAACCAACTAATAATGACTACAAGTACAAGCAACCAGGCCATCTAATTTCTCCCCTTTCTATTAAAACCATATATAATTTAATAAAGGTATTTACCTTGGTTATTACTATTACGAATTTTATTGTATAAAGTTCCATACTTTACATTTTTTTAATATTTAGCCTAAAAATTTTTACTCTAAGGGAAACAAAGGATAAGATAATTCACTATCTCTTAAGCCAGAGAATAAAAAAAGATGCACCACTAAATATAAGTGATACACCAATAAAATACTCTATGTGACATTTTTGTTTTAGTTTGTATAAGTTAACCTATTCTTTCTGCATAAACAATATAACGTTGTGGCGCGTTTCCTACAAATCGGAAAGGGTAACATGTTGTTAGGATGAGTTCTTCCTTCGAATTATCTAATGTAATAATCGATTGATCATCTGCCTCAACTATTTTAGTCGAAGTGATTTGATAGGAGAATTCGCCATAGGGCAACACAATTTTAAGCTCGTCTCCGATTTCTAATTCTCCTGCTCTCCTAAATACGGTATCACGATGGCCTGATAAGACAATTTGTCCATTTTCATCTGGATAAAAGCTACCTTTGTAATGGCCGACTCCTTTTTCAAGATCATCTGGATCGGTCCCTTCTACAATTGGTAATACCCCATCGATTTTGTCAATTTGTAATAATCCGACTGCATCACCAATGGACGGTACAAAACGTTCACTTTCTTTGTCCACCCATTTTTCATTCCCCTTGTCGATGGCCGCCTTAGCTTCCGATAAAGAATTCTCTGTTTGTGCTTTCGTGTCCATAATATTCCAAGCACCATACCCAATAAAAAGTACTCCTCCTACTATAAGCAGGAGGGATAACCATTTCGTCCACTTCATGTTATCTTATGCCTTTCTTCTCTTATTTGTATAGAAAACAACAAACCCAATTACGAACAATACTAATCCTACGATGATTAAATTGTATGCCATGGTAGCAGTATTTGGCAATAAATTTCCTTTTTCGTTTTCTTGCTGATATACTGTATCGTTATTGCCATCCAATGAAGTTTCTGTTCTATCTCCATTACCTGACGTTTCCGGATTCTCTCCTTGATCTTCATCTCCATCACCTGAAGTCTCTGAGCCCTCTCCTTGACCTCCGTCTTCATTGCCTGGTGTTTCTGGCTCCTCTCCTTGATCTCCGTCTCCATTACTTGGCGTTTCTGGATCCACTTCTGGTTCTTCTAATTCACTAGACACTTCGGAAATACGTCCTTCAGCATCATAAGTAATTGGTTCATCGAAAGAGTGAATGAAATCGACCGTTGCTTGTAAATCCTCGGGTCCTTGAACTGGATTTTCGCCATAGGTATTTAATAAATAAGAATCGGTGCTATGTGGATACATATAGCTATTAACCGTAACAGTATATGTTTTCTCTAAATCTACCTTTGAACCATCTGGCATGAATAGATCAACAACTTGTCCAAATTGTCCTAAAGAGGCATCCCAAGTATATTTAAATCCTCCAATACTTACATCAGGACCATAAGAGCTAAATTGTGAATTCAATACTTCTTTTAGCTCTTGACCAGTTATTTCTAATTTAACAAGGGTATTATTAAATGGCTGAATATTAAAGAGTTCTTGCCACGTAATCTCTCCTTCCAGTAAATCATCTCTGATTCCACCTCCATTCATTAAGGCAAAATCACTGTCCATCGCAGCTTTCATTCCATCGGCAATTAAATTGCCAAGACCATTATCGCCAACTTTTCCTTTTTGTGCATAGCCACCAGTTATATCGGTAGCAGCTATTCCAATAACCTCATTTAACTTTGGACCAACTTGCTCCAGATACTTATCTAATATTGACTTTACTTCAGGATCTGGTGTAACACCTTCTTGTATTACATCCACAATCTCAGCGGTCTTTTCTGAAAAATCCTTTGTTGCTGGATCAAGCGTAAAATCAATATCTGAATAAGCTTTTCCATATTCCCAAGCTTGAACGATTAGTTTATTATCAACAATGCCATTAAGCTTTACATGATTATGTGCGGAATAAATAATATCTACTGCATCATCCACTTTGCGTGCGATATCTGCAATTTCTCCCGTTATTTCATTTGTTCCATCTTCTTGGTCGCCAGGAACATGTGCTAAAACAACAATTGCTTCAATCCCTTGCTTTTGCAATTCAGGAACGTACTTATTAATTGCCTCTGCCTCATCTGTAAAGCGAATATGTTCATTGCCTGTGGCTACAATCATACTCGGTGTTTCTACAGTCGCAACACCTATAAAGCCAACCTTTACTCCATCGATTTCTTTTATTGCATATGGGTCTAATACTAATTCACCAGATTCCTTATATTCCACATTTGCTGCAAGGACTGGGAAATTCATTCCATCATATCCACTCGTTCCTTTAGGATGCTCCCCTCCATTTATCATGCGGAGCATTTCTTCTACCCCTTCATCAAATTCATGGTTCCCTACCACTCCCATATCAAAGCCTAATGATTCCATGATTTCGACAGTTGGTTCATCTTGTAAAAGAGCTGATACAGGCGAACTTCCGCCAATCATATCCCCTGCATGTATTAACAATGTGTTTGGATTTGTTGCTTCCGCTTTTCTTAAATAGGTCGCCAAATAATCCATTCTTCCATAATTAATACCATCGACTGTTCCTGTTACATCAATTTTTCCGTGCAAGTCATTGACACCAAGGAACTGACCATAAATGGATGGAAGTGGTTCTGTATTTATCTCCTTAATTCTTCCCGTATTATAAGAGATTGGACCATTAAAGCTTCTTACAAATTCTACAGTCGCTTCTAAATCTTCTCCACCTTGAATTGGATTCTCCCCTAGTTTTTGAAGAAGGTATTTATCTGACGTATGTTCTGCCATATAATTATTAACTGTTACTGTGTAACTTCCATTCGGATCTATTTTCTTCCCATTAGGCAAGAAAATATCTACTACTTCTCCAAATGTGCCTGCCTTGCTATCCCAAGTATACGAAAATCCACCTATACTAAGATCTGGTCCATAGCTACTAAATTGACTATTTAAAATTTCTTCTAAATCACTACCGCTTATCTCTACTTTTACTAATGTATTATTAAAAGGCTGAATATTAAATAAATCGTTCCACGTTATTTCCCCGGAAAAAATATTATCACGTATTCCACCTCCATTCATTAAAGCAAAATCACTATCCATGGCCGCTTTCATGCCATCAGCAATTAAATTTCCTACAGGGTTATCCCCTTCTGCCTCTTTTGTTGCATATCCACCAACCATATCAGTCGCAGCAAAACCAATTACTTCATTTAGTTTTGGTCCAATTAATTCTTGGTATTTCGCTAAAATAGAAGAGACTTCAGAATCTGGAGTAACTCCAGTTTGAACTACATCCACGATTTCAGCTGATTTTCCCACGATATCTCCTGTTTTGGGGTCAAGTTCTAAATCAATATCTGCAAAAGCTTTTCCGTATTCTCCTGCTTGTACAATTAATTTATTATCCACTTCTGCATTTATTTTCACATGATTATGAGCGGCGAAGATAACGTCAACGGCATCATCTACTTCTGTTGCGATTTTTGCAATATCACCGGTTGCACTTTCGCCAGCTTGATTTCCAGGAACATGTGCAAGAACAATAATCGCTTCTACACCTTGTGATTGCAGTTCTGGCACATACTTATTGATGGCTTCTGCTTCGTCTGTAAAGCGAACATTTTCATTCCCTTTTGCAATGATCATATTTGGCGTTTCTGTTGTAGCGACCCCAATAAAGCCAACCTTGACTCCCTCTACTTCTTTGATAGCATATGGATTGAGTACTAATTTGCCAGTATCCTTGTATTCAATATTTGCTGCCACCACTGGAAAATTAATACCATCATACCCCTTTGTTCCATTTACATGATCTCCACCATCGATTAAACGGAGCATCTCGTCTACCCCTTCATCAAATTCATGGTTGCCAACTGTACCTACATCAAAGCCGATTGATTCCATCATTTCTACGGTAGGCTCGTCCTGAAGCAATGCGGAAAGCGGTGAACTTCCACCCACCATATCCCCAGCATGTACAATAAGCGTATTCGGATTTGTTGCTTCTCTTTCTTTCAAGTAAGTAGCTAAATAATCCATTCTGCCAATTTTATTCGTTTTCGTATCATCCTCATATTCTTCTGTAACCTTGCCATGAAGGTCATTTACACTGAGAAGCTGTAGTTTAATGGCATCTTTCTCTCCATCAACATTTAAAGGAGTATACCCATTGCTCTCTGCTTCTTTTACACTAGCGAAGAAAATGCGATTTTCTACTGGAACTTCCTTAAAATCCTCTGGTGACACATATTTCTTTGTTTCGGAATTTCCTACATATCGTAACAAGCCTTTTCCTTGTTCCCTTGCTCTAAATTCAAACGGCTGTTCCATTAAAGGATTGTCTTTATCCCAAATCCCCTTATTCTTATCCTTCGCATCCTTCACTGCTGTCTGGAACATTTTATAATCCGCTTCATCCCCGACTGGCCAAATAAAATAAGTCGATGCATATCCCTGTTTCACCATCTCCAGATTGGTGTTTAATTGATCACTCTTACGAATAACTTGTGCAAGTAGGCGGCCGTAATCGTCTGTTGCTTCTTCCCCTACTTTTACAATCACTTCATCCCCCGGCTTTAAAAGTGTATTTAGGTATGCTTTTGCTTTATTTCCATGTTCTAATTGATTTTCATCCGCTTCATTCTGTGGAGTATGATAGGTTTCTGGTGTATCGATATTCACATAACGAACTTTCGTTGTCCCTAATACTGGGGACTGTAAATGAATGGTATCTCCGTCTACTACACTGCTAACAGTAGATTCATATTCCCCTTTCGCAGAAGGTGCGGCTGGTTGTTCTGCCAATAATTGAACATCACTGGATTTTCTAGGCAAGACTTGATACGTATTATATTGGCTAAGAATTCCTGTGAACTCATACCAGTTTCCTGTTTGTATAGAAGAAATCGCCTCTGTTTCTTCCATTACACGTACTGTTGTCCCATTAAAGTTTTCATCTAGCACTGTAACATTATATCCACCGCCTGCAGGTGTTTCAGGAACGGTTTGCACATAGCCTTTTACTTTCACTAATTGTCCTTCTTTTAACTCTGCTACATTAGCATCATTTAAATCTGCTAAATTGATAGAAATAGGTGCAGGTAACTCATTATTTTCAGAAACTACCTCCATTCCATCTTCCACTGGAACAATTTCTAATAACTGATTGTATTCTGTTATTTTCCCAGTAACTTTTATTGTCTGTCCTTCTGTTAATGCAGGAAAGGAACTTGCATTCTGAGAAAAAATATTAATGCCCGCTTCATCATCTTGAATATAAGTGGATAGCTTTCCTCCACCGATACTCGAATTGTCGGCAGTAACAATGCCTTCGATTGTTACATTTTGCCCAATCTTTGCACGTGCTTCTTTAATAGAAAGCGGTGCAGTTGGTTCTGTTGATGGATCTTCTTTTCCATATTGCACTTCTCCAAACAGATGACTTCCTAAATTAGAAAAATCATCTTTTTTATATGTATCCCATTCGATAGATGAATCAAAATTACCGTTTCCAGGATTTCCAGACACGATATTAGCTTTTCTTACTAGAGTACGGTCTTTCCCTCACTCTTGCTGTACCCCAACTTTCCCAAATACATCAATAATCTCATCATTATATTTTAAAACAATAGCGTCATCCCCATTAAAGTTTGCTACACCACCATTTGTTATATTTGCATGTTCTTTAATCGTATCATTAGCAGATGGGTGGGCAATCACAAATAATTCCCCATCATTTAATTTACCTTCTAAACGAAGGGCAGATGTTGTCGTTGTTTTTCCATTTGAATAGAGTTCAACTGAATAGGATGATAAATCTACGTCTTTTCCAGTTCCATTAAACAACTCTATGGCCTTATTATTGGAAGTACCTTCTATGTATTCTGAAATAAATAAGTCTTTTGCTTTTGTATTTTCTGAGGCTGCCTTTCCCGTAAGTGTGCTAAAGAAGTTTGAAAAAACTAATAAGAAAATTAAAAATATTGAAAATAATCTTTTTCTACTATTGTCTTTCAACTTTTTTCCTCCTCAAAACTATTATCGTTATGTTCTTCTATTAATTTTATTACTAAAAACATTTTTAATAGAATCCATTACTATATAAAGATAACTGAATATTGTAAAATCGACACTAACTTTTTGTAAAATTAGTAATAGAAATAGAATATTTCGTTATTTCTTCCTATTTTTATTACAGAAGTCTCTATGAAAAACTCACTATTTTAGAATACTTCACCATTTTTTTATGGCTATCTATTTATTGGTCAAAATAGTAGCAATAAAAATAAGTTAGGACCACATGATAATAACTCATGTGGTCCTAACTTATTTATTTAACGATAGCAATCGCCTCTGCGATATTTGCAGCATGATCGCCTACTCGTTCCAGATTACTGATAATATCTACAAAAACAATTCCCGCATCACCACTGCATTTTCTTTCATTTAAGCGGCTAATATGCTTTTTACGGTATTGTTTTTCCATTTTATCAATTTCTTCTTCATTTGTAATAGCTTTTTTTGCAAGCTCGACATTTTTAGCAAAAAAGCTTTCATAAGAAGTTTTTAACGTGTCCACTGTGAAGCGATACATGTCATCTAATTCGTTTTTCGCATCTGTGGAAAACTCTACTTTTTTATTGATTTTATACTCCACAAGTTCTACGATATTTTCCATATGATCACCGATTCTTTCAATATCTCTGATAGAATCAACTAGGATGGAAAACTCTTCACTTTCATGCGACGTCAGTGCTTTAGATGAAAGCTCTACTAAATAGCTCGTTATTTCTTTATCTAAATTATTTATCCCTTGCTCATATTGAAGTGCTTTTTCTTTATGCTTCTTTTCACCAGTTTGTAAGTACATAAATGCTTCTTCTAAGCCTTTAATAGAGAAGTCCTTCATTCTTTCTAATTCTTCCTTTGCTTGACCTATAGCAATGGAAGGCGAATGTTCAATAAAGGTTGTATTTAAATGCTGCGGTTTTGTAATAATAGCCCCATCTTCTCCTGGAATTAGCTTTGTCACCATCCATGCCAATGCAAAGATAAATGGAAATTGAATAATCGTATTGGAAACATTGAATATCCCATGCGCAAATGCAATGGTCATTGGTTCGTTTAAGCCTAAAGCTCCTTGTAAATATGAAATGAAATGAGTAAACGGCGCTAAAATAATTACAAATATCACAGTACCAATAATGTTAAAGAGTACATGTACCATTGCTGCTCTTCTTGCTGCAATTGAAGCACCAATGGAAGCGAGAACTGCTGTAATTGTCGTTCCAATATTATCTCCAAATAATACTGGTAAAGAAGCTTGTAAAGAGATAGCATCTGTAGCAAACAACTCTTGTAAAATCCCAATTGTTGCACTAGAGCTTTGAACAATTAATGTTATGACTGTTCCGACTACAACTCCTAAAATTGGATTGTTACTCATATTAACTGTTAACTCATGAAAAGCTTCTAATGATCGTAGTGGCTTCATACCAGCACTCATTAGTTCTAGTCCATAAAATAGTCCTCCAAATCCAAATACAACTTGTCCGAATGAAGTGATTTTTGGATTTTTAAAGAAGAATAAAAGAACCGCACCCGCTGCAATAACCGGTAGAGCATACTCCCCAATATCGATACCGATGATAAATGCAGTAACAGTTGTTCCGATATTTGCACCCATGATAACACCAATTGCTTGACGCAATGTCATAAAGCCAGCACTTACCAACCCTACTGTTATTGCAGTAGTTCCTGAACTAGACTGGATTAAGACCGTTACAAATATCCCTGCTAATACACCCATAAACGGGTTTGTCGTAAATCGATCCAAGATTTCTTGCAGACGATCTCCTGCAGCATTCTGCAGGCCATCCCCCATATATTTAATACCAAAAAGAAATACCCCTAATCCTCCAAGAAACTGGAAAATCATTTCTTGATAATTTATTTCCAAAAGTTTGTCCCCCTAATTCCTATTTCATTTAGACACATACCAAGTTATCTTAACAAGTTGCAACACAAATTTACACTATTCTTGAATATTATTTACACGAAATTAATACAGTGTTTACGAAAAATTTACATTATACCAGTAATGAAATTCTTGACATAATTATTTGGAGTACATCGAAAAAAAAACTATCTAGATGAGGAAAAGTTAGAGAATGTTTGCATTTTCTCTTTTTTTGCTCAGTAAGAGTCCCATCTCCTAAATCAAAAATTCGTTTTTTGTTCAAATAAACATTCTATGATTTATGATAAGATAGTAGTGTTTTTCCTAAGCATTTTTACGGGAAAGAACTTATCCTGCAAGGAGAGTCATTTTATGATTGATAAATTAAAACCAATACCTTCCTTATCTTCTAATTCCGTCTTACTAGCTGCTTTATTAGGGATTGTTGGTGGTTTTTTAGATGCATATACATTTATTAGCCGAGATGGGGTATTTGCTAATGCCCAAACAGGGAATATTGTTTTATTTGCAGTCAATGCTGCAACAGGGAAATGGCTGGAATCCCTTCATTACATCCCGCCATTAGTGGCTTTTGTTTTAGGGGTTTTAGTTTCTGAAATTGTTAAAATTCCTTCTATTAGAGAAATTTTATATAGCTATAGACGCTCGATTCTTATTCTTGAATGTATCGTATTGCTTGTTGTCGGATTTTTGCCAACCTCTGTACCAAATATTATTGTTACAACATGTATTTCCTTTGTATCTTCTTTACAAATATCGACCTTTAATAAACTTGATAAATGGGCCTATAATTCGACTATGACCACTGGAAATCTTCGGACTGCTACACAAGCCGCTTATGCTGCCTTTACCAAACAGAGTCAAGAAGCAAAGATACAGTTCAAAGAGTTTTCGATTATTATCGGCTCCTTTTTATTTGGAGCATTATTAGGCACCTTTACAACAACACAATTTGGTAATAAAGCGATTTGGGTTGCTACCTTCATATTAATCGTAGCACTCGCTCTATATCATAAAGATAAAGGATATATACGCAAGCGCTGTTGAATTGTAACAGCGAAAAAAAAGCGAAAGACTGTCCCCCTTTAGACAGCCTCTCGCTTTTTTTAAATATCATCTATTCGTCGATACAGTTGCTCCCATTTCCTTTCAAGCTCTTCCTTTTCAGAAACCAACTTCTCTAATGAATCCCATTCCACCTCTTTTTCTATTCTTTGCTCTACTTCTGTAATCTCCTTTTCTAATCCCTCTAACTCTTTTTCCCAATGAGCTTGATTAAATCTAGTTTCTCTCATTGGTTTTGGCTTAATCGGTTGAATCGGCTTTTTCCATTTTCCTGAATCGATTACCTGTCTTTTTGATAAGCGCTTTTCTTCTGATTTTTCTCGCGCATAATTATAGTTTCCTATATAACAGCGAATCTCTTGTGACTCAATCCAATAAATCTTTTGAAATAGTTTATTTAAAAAATATCGATCATGGGATACTGCAAGAATAGTCCCATCAAAATTTTCTAGAGCCTCTTCTAATACTTCACGAGATTCAATATCTAAATGATTGGTCGGCTCATCCAAAATTAATAGATTGACTTCTTGATACATAAGTTGGGCTAAGCGAAGCCTCATTCTTTCTCCTCCGCTTAAATTACAAACCTTTTGAAAAACGGAATAACCGTAAAAGAGGAATTGAGCTAAAATATGTCTTGCCTCTCCCTCTGTCACATGTACTTCATTTCGAAAAGCTTCGATCACAGTTTCCCCTTCCATTTCCATTAATACATGCTGAGAAAGATAACCGATTTTCACCTTACTTCCAATCTTTATTTCTCCATTCTCTATGTCCAATTGTTGAAGAATCATCTTAATCAATGTAGATTTCCCTGTACCATTTTCTCCAATGATTGCAGCCCTCTCTTTATAGTTAATCTGCATATCCACACCGCGAAAAAGGAGCTGTTCTCCAAAGCTTTTCGAAACATTACGAACAAGAATCACATCCTTGCCACTTCGCTCACTTGACTCCATGTCAAAATTCATTTTCTTTCTATTAATAATTGGTCGAGATAATTTTTCCATTCTTTCAATAGCACGTTCCATATTTCTTGCCCGCTTATGAAGTCCTTCATTTGGTGGATTTGCCCGATTCGCCCACTCACGAAGTCGTTTAATGGCTTCTCTCATTTTTTTGATTTTCTTTTGTTGTTCCTCGTAGGCTTGAAACTCTTTTAAAAGTCTTTCTTCCTTTTCCTTCGTATAATTGGTGAAATTAGTATGATAAGTAGTTACCTCACCATCTTCTAAATCTACAACTTTCTGAATGACCTCATCGAGAAAATAGCGATCATGCGAGACAACTACAACCGTTCCATCATACTCTTGAAGAAACTTCCCAAGCCACTCCACCGCTATTAAATCTAAATGGTTCGTTGGTTCATCTAATAAGAGAAAATCTGGTTCCTCAAGAAGTATCATGGCTAAACCAATTTTTGTTTTTTCTCCGCCACTCAATGCCCCATATTCTTTGGTTACTAAATGTTGAATATTCAAGCCATGGATAATTTTATCTATCCTAGCTTCTATCTCATATCCACCAGCATTGGTAAAAAACTCCTGTAATTTTCCATATTCATTTATTAATGACTGTAATTGATCTGGATTGATATCTCTAGCCATCCCATCTTCCATCTTTTTCATCTTCTCTTCTATAGTGACTAGGCTTGCAAATGCACTTTTTAGAACTTCTTTAACCTTTAAAGAATGGTCAAAAACAGGTATTTGCTCTAAGTATCCAATCTTCAATCCTTTCTTCCAATGGATTTGCCCAGAATCAGGAGTTTCCTTCCCTGCCAGTAGTCGAAATAATGTTGTCTTGCCGCTTCCATTTCTACCTACAAGACCAACTCTTTCTTTTTCTTTAATTTCTAAAGAGATATTTTCAAATATTGCATTTCCTCCATACATTTTCGCTACATTATTAACACTGCAAATAATCATATTCCCGCTCCTTTTTATGATTATCTCTTTTCCCAGCCTCCTTGATGGACGACTAATTCCTATGCTATGAAGAACGCAAAAAAGCCATGGAAAAACAAGTTCTCCATGGCACATTATTTAGGAAAAGATTGTTCTGCTTTTCCATCAAATATAAATACCTCTACATGAACACTTAGAAAGATTCGTTTATAAATGGCATACTGAAATCCTCTAGAATAAAAGACTTTGATTATACCAAAGCCATTAAAAAAGGAGCGCATGAAAATGCACTCCTTTAACCGTCCATATAGATGTGGGTAAGAGATGTTTTCACTGTTTTAGTTTGCTATTTAGTTGTTTAAAAAAGGGCATACCTATCCCGTTAACAACATCAATCGCAAATTTTGCACGGTTAATATAAAGATTTTCCATCATATAACCTTGCACTAAAACAGTTGAACTTAACATCCTTCCCACCTCATTTCTTTTATCAGTTAATTTTATTATATCTTTATTAGACCTTTCATACAAGAGAAATCAGTCTAATTCCTATTCCAAACCTTTTTTTGTTAACATTGTAGGTTTTATTTTCTTAACAAGAGGGTAAATGATATTGTTCGTCATTAATGTTTCTTTTTATTTGTGTAAATTAATGTTTTCTACATTAATTTAATCCAGGAGGATAGTAGAAATGAATTCAATAATGTACATAAAGGAAGAATTTAAAATTTTTATTAATAAAAATGAGAAGAAGTTTAATAATAAATTACTCACGGAAGCAATTAATGTTTCAACTAAAATTACAGATATTTTAAATAAAGGGAACATCGATCTATTAAAAAATGCAAAAAAATTAATTTTTTATGCAGTAGATCAACAAGAGGAGGATTTAGTCTCTTTTGCTAAAGTGGAAGGAATTGCTTGGGCAAAACACTCATTGACATTAGAGTTGAAACTAGAATGGATTCAAGCGATAAGAAGAACTTTATGGCATTTTATAAGCATATTAGATGAAGAAAAGGACATCTTACATGGTCGTGAAAATTTTTACAGCATGGAAAAATTATTTAATGAAAAAATAGATCAATTTTTAAATACTTTCTTTCTTAGTTATTCCAAATATAAAGATGAAATGCTCCATAAACAAAGGGAAGTGGTGGAACACTTATCCGTCCCTATTATCCCTATCAAGCAATTTGTTTCAGTTTTACCTCTAATTGGTTTTATTGACTCGTACAGAATTAAAGTTATTGAAGAAAAAGTGCTAAACGACATAGCAGAATCAAAGATTCAAACGCTCGTAATTGACCTCTCTGGTATAGCTATAATGGAAATGGATGTAATAGATTATTTCGAAAAAATATTAGCCGGAATTTCTATGATGGGTTGTAAAGCTATTCTTACGGGATTGAGACCAGAATTAGTAAAAAAAATGATTCATGCAGGCATCCATTTAAAAAAAGATGCCGAAACAAGAGGCACGCTTCAGGAAACCCTGAAGACATTAATCTAATTTCAACAAAAAAGACCATTATTGGTCTTTTTTGTCGTTTAGTCTTCTAAATAGCTTCTAAATAAGCTTCTACCTATTTATCCCGCCAGGTTGAATAGGATATAAAACGCCACCCAGAGCAAATGATATTCTACCTGTTTCCTCGGATACAACAATAACTAAAGCATCGGATATTTCACTTAAGCCAATAGCCGCTCGGTGTCTTGTCCCTAATTTTTCCTTTCCACTGTAATGAACCGAGGACGGAAAAATATTTCCCGCAGAAACAATCAAATTTTCCTCAATTAGCACCCCACCGTCATGCAAGGGATTTCCAGGATAGAAAATTGCTTCTAATAATGACGCAGTTAATTTCGCATGTAAGGGCACTCCTGAATGAATAAGCGTTTCTAAAGCACCTCTCCGCTTAATAGCAATTAATGCACCATGACGTTTTTCTGATAAAGCTTGTGCACATGCTGTAAGTATTTCTAACTCCTTTGTATAAGGCTCTAAATATAATTGCAAATAGAAGGTAGCAGCACTGTGATGAATACTTTTAAATAACTTATTTACTTCTTCAAAGTCATTTAAGATGCAGCAATCTCTTTCGTCCATGGTATGCTGGAGTTCTCCAATTTTCTCTTGGAGATTGCCCAATAAATGATGCATGCGATCACTAAATTCTATAGGTAAATGTTTTTCTCCTTCCATACTAACACTCCCTTTTTTGTTACCTTGTCCAGCTTTAATGAATTTATGCATGCAGTAGAGGAAGTTGGTGTGCTGATTCACTTACCGAACTCATTTTGAATCATTGAATTCATTTTTGACAAATGATAGACTAATAGTTGAGTATTTCAAAAGGAGGGAATATTTTACAGATGAAACTTTGGACTTGGACTATTATCATCCTACTATCAATTACCGCAATCGGCGTTTCTTCCTTTTTTGTTATGCAAATTCTATTTGACAGTAAATCTCCCTTACAAACAAAAAATGAGCGACCTGTCGTAAAGGAAGCATCTACCGAAGTAGAAGAATCCTTTGATACAGAACAAGTCAATACGCCTGTAAATGAGGAAGTTGTTGTTTTAGCAGATGGGACGAGTGGGCACACATTTATTTCTAATTGGCATGACTTTTATAACGAAACATTGGGTTGGGGCAGACTTGAAACGACAAGCTATGAAAAACAAAAGGAAGCAGCACTATCCATTCTTGATGAGCTTAAAGATATAAAAGTATCCGATGAAGAAATTGCCCAAGACATCGAGGATATCACTGTAAATGCTCAAGTTGTAGCGGAGAAGGATGATCGTGACGCTATGAGAAACCTACATCGATATTTTCATGATTTAGATATTTATTTTAATGGTTACAACTATGATCAAACATTCGGCATTACCGAATTTAGAGGGAACTAAGCTAGTTTAGATAATCTAGTTCCACTCTAATATCTAGTTAAATGGACATTTTTGATTAAAATAATTTGGTTTTTTTCCTTCATTATTGTATCGTTTATGAAAAATATGGGTAGTTGCAGGAGATAGCGGTGGAATAAGCCATGCCCAATTGCCCGTAATACCTCTCCCTTTTTCCACCTCTTTATTTTCAAATGTCTTAAATTGCTGTGCAGCTGTATGGTGATCAACAATTGTTACTCCTGCTTTTTGAAAAGAGTCCAATACAGCAATATTTAATTCAACTAAAGCTTTATCCTTCCACAGTGTGACATTCTTTTTCACGTTATGGCCAAGCCATTCTCCAATAGTTGGCAGCATATTATACCGATTCTCATCCGCTAAGTTTCTTGCGCCAATCTCTGTTCCCATATACCACCCGTTAAATGGTGCTGCCGTATAGGAAATACCTCCAATTTCAAGACGCATGCTAGATATAATCGGCACAGCATACCATTGTAAATCTAGCTCTTTAAACCATGGATAGTCTGGATGATGAATTGGTACTTCTACTATAATTTCTCTAGGTATTTCAAATAGTTTCGGCTTCTTCCCATTTATTTGAATAACAAGTGGAAGGATGTCAAAATTTGTTTGCTGTCCAGTCCAGCCAAGCTTTAGGCACTCCTTGGTAAAGGCTATAGAATCTGGGTCGCCAACGATTCCATGTTTTGTTTCATACCCTGCATAACGAATGAGCTGATGATTCCATATTCGGATAGAAGCATCTTCCCTTTTTTGTGGAAAAATCGTAATCGTTGGCTTAATTTTCCCTCCATTTGTTGCATACGCAATGTGTTGAAACAAGGCCTCTTTTACTTCTTCTTCTGTGTTAACCTGGCGTTTGTCTATTACATGTAGATTTTCCCAAAACAATCGACCAATACAGCGATTGCTGTTACGCCAAGCCATTTTAGCCCCATATATCAATTCTTCTTCTGTATGCTCATAATATCCTTTTTCATAGATAGTTTTCTCTACTTGTGCAAGTCGGTTTTCGATCTCTTCTTCTGACTTGTTCAGTTCCTTATATGCCGTATCAATAAACGTTTTTGCTTCTTCTAGTAGTATATTAATCAACAAATCAACCTCCTAAAGCTTATTATTTAAGTACTTTACGAATAATTTTGTCCTTTTTTTCTGTATATGGGGGATAAAGAATCGGGATATCTATTCTGCTACTCTTCCTGAGTATACTTCTTTGATGAGAAAATGTAGTAAAGCTATATTCTCCATGATAAGCGCCCATCCCAGACGCACCAACTCCACCAAACGGTAAACTTGGAGGAACAATATGTGTCAGTACATCATTAATACAAACACCTCCTGATGATATCGCATGTATCACCTTTTCTTCTGTTTCCTTGCTGTTCGTAAAAAGATAGAGGGCTAAAGGTTTATCCAGCTTATTCATCGATTCAACGGCTTCGTCTAAGTTTGAATACGATAAGATAGGTAAAATAGGACCGAAGATTTCTTCTTGCATTGCTGCCGATTCCCAAGTAGCATCAAGTAAAGTCGGTTCAATAAATCGTGTTTCTATGTTACTCTTCCCTCCAAATAGGATGCCATCCTGGTCTGCTTCTAACATCTCTCTTAAGCGAAGAAAATGTCGTTCGCTCACAATTCTGCCGAAATCCTCTCTATCTTCAATCGTTTCTCCAAAATAGTTCATAAGTGTTTTTTTAAATTCGATGATTAACGCCTCTTTGACTGATTCGTGTACCATAATATAATCTGGTGCTACACATGTTTGACCCGCATTCAGTGTCTTTCCCCATATAATGCGCTTAGCTGCTATCAGTAAGTTTGCTGTTTCATCAATAACCACAGGACTTTTCCCACCCAGCTCCAACGTAACAGGCGTTAAATGTTGCGCTGCCGCTTCCATCACTATTTTGCCCACCTTCGTACTACCTGTAAAGAAAATATAATCAAAGTTAGCATGGATTAATGCTTGATTCATCTCCACTCCGCCTTCTACAGAACAAATATAAGAAGATTCGAATGTAGCATTAATCATTTCTGTTACTACGGCTGAAACAGTCGGTACAAGCTCTGAAGGCTTTAATATTGCGCAATTTCCTGCTGCAATTGCTCCAATTAATGGTTCAATCAATAATTGAAAGGGATAATTAAAGGGGCCAATAATTAGAACTGTTCCATATGGCTCATACAGAATTTCTCCCTTGGAAGGAAATAGACTCCATGTACTTCTTACCTTTTTTGGTTTCATCCATCTTTTTAGCTGTTTCATTGTATGACTTATACTATTAAGCACAAATCCAATTTCCGATGCGTATGACTCAAATGGATGCTTTCCTAAGTCTTTCTGCAGTGCTTCTATTAGAACTTGTTCCTTTTTTAAAATGGCATTTTTCAACTTTTCCAGCTGCAGAAGCCGAAAAGCAAGTGGCAATGTTTGTTGTGTCGCAAAGAATGTTTTTGTTTGAACTAATCTCTCATTTACTTCCATTTTCTAAAAACAGCTCCATTAATAGATATCGTTTAAAGATGAGTGTATCAACTTTTTCTTTATTTAAGCAAGCTTTTTGGGTGACTGTCAGTTTAAACCCTACTCTATTTTTTCCTTAACCAAACAAAAAAGACTTCGCATAAGAACTCAACCACCATTCGTTTCTTATGCGAAATCCGATTCATAAACTTTTATGTAAAATATTTAAAATATTTCTCAATTCTTCAATTGGAATTTGCCCTGGCGCTGATGCCTTTTTTGCAGCTGCAAATGTAATAGCTGAGCCAAATATTTCTCCTGCCATTCTACTCACTACCCCTTTTCCTCCCATAGCCATCGTCACAATTGGTTGATCTGCAGCAAGCTCTTTCATCGTTGCTGTTGCATCTAATAGAGTTAAGACATCCTTAATAGACTGAGGCATAACTGCAATTTTCGGAATATCCCCACCTAATTGTTGAGCCTTTTGCAGCCGAGAGAGAATCTCTTCCTTCGTAGGAGTTTTTTCAAAATCATGATTGGATAGTATAACAGCGATTTGATGTGAATGCGCCATATCGATTACCTGCTTTATCCTGTCTTCTCCCATAAATAATTCAATATCTAGTAAATCAATAAGTTCTGTTTCTATTACACTTTTATTTAATGAGAAATAAGCTTCCTCTTCTATTTCCTTTTCTCCCCCCTCTTTTGCTGTTCGAAAAGTAAATAGCAATGGAATATCTCCGATCGTTTTTCTTAACAGGTGGAGTGTTTTCAAAACACTTTTCGTATTTTCCACTTCTTTGAAATAATCAACACGCCATTCGATTATATCGATTTCGAGTTCGCTAAGTAATGCTGCCTCTTCCCTTAATTCTTGCTCTGTTCTTCCAATAAGAGACACACATATTTTCGGCATACCTACTCCAATTGTGACATCTCTGACCGTTACTCTTTTCCTCACATTTTTCCCCTCCAACACTTACTCCTTTATTATGAGATTTAATGAATGAATGATGGAATCTACTATTTCTTCTAGCTCTGTTCCATCCATCTTTACTTTCAAATGATGATTAGCATAGATTTTCTTTCTCTCATTAAATAATTCCTTTATTGCTTCCTCTGATTTCCCTTGTAATACCGGTCTGCTATCAATAATAAAAGGAATTCTTTCCTTCCACGCTTCAAAAGACATATCTAAATATAAGACAATACATTTATCTAAACAAACCTTACGAATGTCTTCTTGCAAAAAAGCTCCGCCTCCTAAGGAAATGACTTGTTGCTTTTGTTTAGATAAGGCTATGATCATCTCTTTCTCTTTTTTCCGAAAGAACGCTTCTCCATAGTTACGAAAAATTTCAGTAATCTTCATATTATATTTTTTTTCTAATTGCTGATCAGCATCAATAAATTCTTGTTGAAGCTTTTTAGCTAAAGCATTTCCAATCGTTGTTTTTCCCACTCCCATAAAACCAATTAATACAATACTTTTCTCACTTTGCAACATCAAGTAAAGCCCCCTATAATCTTTGTCCGACAAAAATCTTTCTTTCATTATAAGGGAAATAGAGCCTATATCCTAGCAGATATTCGGAATAAATCAGATACTACAATCATAAAATGTATCGGATAAAACAACATTCTTCTTAAAGGCATACTTAGCTTATTTAAAGGTTCTCCTATTCTCATTCATGCTTACCCATTCTCTATTAGTTTTTTCTACCAATTCTACTATATCTACTAGTTTTATGTATTTATTTGCCTATAAATCCCTTTTATCAAAAACTTATTTATAATTATTATAAAATTATATTGATTTTTTATTTATAGGTGATATTATAATATACATATACTAAAGAACAAAATTATGAGGTGATTTTTTATATGTCAAATAATCGATTAACGACTAGCTGGGGAGCACCAGTTGGGGACAACCAAAATTCTATAACTGCTGGACATCGTGGACCTACTTTAATTCAAGATGTGCATTTACTTGAAAAATTAGCTCATTTTAATAGAGAACGTGTGCCTGAGCGTGTCGTTCACGCCAAAGGGGCTGGAGCTCATGGCTATTTCGAAGTTACAAATGACTTAACAAAATACACAAAAGCTAACTTCTTATCTGAAGTTGGAAAAAGAACACCAATGTTTATTCGTTTTTCCACAGTTGCTGGGGAACTAGGTTCTGCAGATACTGTTCGTGATCCACGTGGATTTGCTGTGAAGTTTTATACAGAAGACGGTAATTACGATATCGTTGGGAATAATACACCTGTATTCTTTATCCGCGATGCGATTAAATTCCCTGATTTCATTCATACACAAAAAAGAGATCCAAAAACACACTTAAAAAACCCAACAGCTGTATGGGATTTCTGGTCTCATTCACCTGAATCACTACATCAAGTATCCATTCTTATGTCAGATCGTGGTATTCCTGCAACCCTTCGTCACATGCACGGATTCGGAAGCCATACATTTAAATGGGTGAATGAAGATGGAGAAGGCGTTTGGGTTAAATATCATTTCAAAACAGAACAAGGGGTTAAAAATCTTGATGTAAATCTAGCAGCTAAGCTTGCTGGGGAAAATCCTGATTATCATACAGAAGATTTATTTAATGCCATTGAAAAAGGAGATTTTCCTGCTTGGACACTTTATGTTCAAATCATGCCATTAGAAGATGCAGATACGTATCGTTTTGATCCATTCGATGTAACAAAAGTATGGTCTCAAAAAGATTATCCTTTAATCGAAGTTGGTCGTATGGTACTTAATCGTAATCCAGAGAACTACTTTGCAGAAGTAGAGCAAGCTACTTTCTCTCCTGGCACATTAGTACCTGGTGTAGAAGTATCACCAGACAAAATGCTACAAGGTCGTTTATTTGCTTATAGTGATGCACATCGTTACCGTGTTGGTGCAAACCATAATGCACTTCCAATTAACCGTCCTCGCAATGAAGTAAATAACTATCAACGCGATGGCCAAATGCGCTTTGATGGCAATGGTGGCGGTTCTGTTTATTACGAGCCAAATAGCTTTAGCGGTCCAAAAGAAACACCTGAAAACAAAACGACTCCATTTGCAGTATCTGGAGTAGCAGAAAGTGTTGCATATGATCATAACGATCATTACACACAAGCAGGAGATCTTTATCGCTTATTGTCTACAGAAGAACGTGAAAGATTAGTTGCAAACATTGTTGGCGCAATGAAACCAGTAGAATTAGAAGAAATCAAACTTCGTCAAATCGGTCACTTCTACAAAGCAGACCCTGAATACGGCACAAAAGTTGCTGAAGGTTTAGGCTTAAGTGTACCTGAAACAGTAAAATAATTACTTTAAGTTAAGACCCTTCTTTTGGAGGGTTTTTTTATTTATGTAGAGTAGGTTATTGGTAATTAACCTTTATTTGTTGATATATTTCCCCATTATATGCGACTTCCCCACTCTTACTTGCGACTCTCCCACTCTTACTTGCGATTTCCCCACTCTTACTTGCAATTCTCCACTCTTACTTGCAATTCTCCACTCTTACTTGCGACTCTCCCACTCTTACTTGCGACTTCCCGACTCTTACTTGCGATTTCCCGACTCTTACTTGCGACTCTCCCACTCTTACTTGCGACTTCCCGACTCTTACTTGCGACTCTCCCACTCTTACTTGCGATTCTCCCACTCTTACTTGCGATTCTCCCACTCTTACTTGCGACTTCCCGACTCTTACTTGCAGCTTCCAATCTCAATTATTTGAAAAATCAACCAGAAATCGATACTCTTAGGATAGTAAAACTATTCTAACGAGGTGAAATGATGGAATTATCACTCAATGCGACAAAGAAATTAAGTAATGGTATAGAAATTCCGTACGTAGGCTTTGGTGTTTTTTTAGTAAATGATCCTAAAGAATGTGAACAAAGTGTCCTTGCTGCTATTAATAATGGCTATCGCTCTATTGATACGGCAACAAGATATGAAAACGAAGAATTTGTAGGCAATGCTATTAAATCAGCTGGAGTACCTCGTGAGGAATTATTTATTACGACAAAGGTTTGGGTAACCGACTTCGGCTATGAAGAAACAAAAAAAGCTTTTCACGAATCATTAAAAAAATTGCAGCTTGATTATTTAGATCTTTATCTCATTCATTGGGCAGCACCTGGCTTTGAAGAGACATGGAGAGCATTAGAGGATCTTTATGAAGAAGGATTAGTCCGGGCTATTGGTGTATGTAATTTTCAAATTCACCATTTTGAGAAATTAGCGAAAACAGCTAACATAACACCAATGCTAAACCAAGTAGAAACGCATCCTCTTTTCCAACAGGTGGAATTAAGAAATTATATGGCACAACATAATATTGCGCATGAAGCATGGGCCCCGCTCGGTCAAGGCAAAAATGGTTTATTCGATTTACCTGCTTTAGCGGAGATTGCCAAAAAGCATAATAAAACAGTTGCTCAAGTTATTTTACGCTGGCATTTAGAACGAGATACGATAATTATTCCTAAATCTGTTCATGAACATCGTATTATTGAAAATGCTGATTTATTTGACTTTACACTCAATGCAGACGATATTAAAACAATTACTGCCCTTGATACAAATAATCGCAGCTTTGGTAATCCTGATGATATCGAACGATTTAAAGCAATGCAGGCAGCTGCAAAATAACTTTCTAAAATTTCAATTAACCATAAAAAGCATACCAACTCACAATTGGTATGCTTTTCACAAGGAAAATCATTACTGTTTCTTATTAGTAGAAGCCCATTGATTATCTGTTGCTGTTTTATGTTGTTTTTTACTTGTAACTTCTGTATTGGCAGTTGCCCATTGGTTATTTACTTCAGATTTTTTCTGCTTCGCCATATTGGTTACCTCCTGCTAGTAGTTATCGACGTACAATTGTAGTATGAGATAAATGGTCATAGATTATGAACGAAACAGAAAATGTTTTTTCCTTAGAGCTTCAAACGCTGTAAACGAAGGGCATTTAATACGACAGATATAGAGCTAAATGCCATAGCCGCACCAGCAAGCCAAGGCGCTAGTAACCCCAGTGCCGCAATTGGTATGCCGATTGTATTGTAGCCAAATGCCCAAAATAAATTTTGCTTAATGTTCGTGATCGTCTTTCTGCTTATTAAAATACTGTCGGCAATTGCTTGTAGATCGCCTCGAATGAGCGTAATATCGGCTGCCTCCATTGCAATATCCGTTCCCGTTCCAATCGCCATTCCAATATCTGCTAAAGCCAGTGCCGGAGCATCATTTATTCCATCCCCGACCATTGCAACTTTTTTCCCTTGCTGTTGCAGCTTTTTGACAGCCTCTGCCTTTCCATCTGGCAAAACTTCTGCAATGATATGTTCAATGCCTGCTTGTCTCCCTATCGCTTCTGCTGTTTGCTGGTTATCACCAGTAATCATTAGAACATCTATATTCATCTGCTTCAATCGCTTAATTGCCGCTTTTGACGTTTGTTTAATTGTATCTGCTACAGCAACAAGACCAGCATATTTACCATTAACACTAATAAGCATTGCTGTTTTCCCTTGTGATTCAAGCTCTTTCATCTTTGGAAGAATTTTTCCAACATTTATGCGATAGTGATCCATTAATCGCCGGGTTCCGACTAATATGTCATTCCCCTCTACATTCGCATGAATGCCGAAGCCTGGAATTGCTTCAAATTGAGCTGCATCCTGAAGGACAATTCCTCGATCGGTTATCCCTTTGACAATCGCCTCTGCTAGGGGATGCTCCGATTTGCTTTCTGCTGCTCCAACTAAGGATAGTAATTCTTCTTCCCTCCATTCTGTTACTATGTCTGTTAAAACAGGCTTCCCGTTTGTTACTGTTCCTGTTTTATCTAGTAAAATAGTGTCAATTTTATGGGTCATTTCCAAGTGTTCTCCACCCTTAAATAAAATTCCATATTCTGCTGCTCTGCCTGATCCAGCCATAATCGACGTTGGCGTCGCAAGCCCAAGCGCACAAGGGCAAGCAATAACCAATACTGCGATTAACTTCTCTAGACTTTCTCCAAAATCTCCAGGCGTTATTATGAAATACCAGAAAAGAAACGTAATAAGCGCAAGAGTTACTACTATTGGAACAAAAATTCCGGAAATATGATCTGCCAATCGTTGAATTGGTGCCTTAGAGCCTTGAGCTTCTTCCACTACTTTAATTATTTGCGCAAGTGCTGTTTCTTTGCCAACCTTTGTAGCCTTCATTTTTAAAAAGCCATGTTTATTAATGGTGGCGCCAATTACTGTATCTCCCGCTTGTTTATCAACTGGAATACTTTCACCAGTAAGCATTGATTCATCAATCGCTGATTGCCCTTCGATAATTTCACCATCTACGGGAATTTTTTCACCTGGTTTTACAAATAGTATATCTCCTGCTAAAACCTCTTCAAGGGGAATTTCCTTTTGCTCCCCATCTCGAATCACAACAGCGGTTTTTGCTTGAAGACCCATCAGTTTTTTTATTGCTTCAGAGGATCTTCCCTTTGCTTTCGTTTCAAATAGTTTCCCTAGAATAATTAGCGTAATAAGAATGGCACTTGTTTCAAAATATAGACCAACGGGATGGCCTAGATGTCCTAATGTCTGAAAGGATAGATAGACACTATAAAAATAAGCAGCGGAAGTTCCTAATGCAACAAGAACGTCCATATTCGCACTCCTATTTTTTAATGCTTTATAGGCTCCTACGTAAAACTGCTTCCCTACAAAAAATTGAACAGGCGTTGCAAGAGCCATTTGCACCCATGGATTCATGAATATCGCAGGGACATAAAGAAAAGAAGTAAATGTAAAATGACCAACCATCGCCCATAGAAGTGGGAGCGATAAAACCATCGAGAATATGAATTTCTGTTTCTGTCTTTGGAATTCTGCTTCCCTTTGATTTAGGGTTGCCTGTTTGGACTCTTTCTTTGTTGCCCCATAGCCTAGCTTATTTATTTTTCCAATTAATTCATCTGTAGCAACACTTGCCGGATTGTACTCTATTGTTGCATTCTCTAAAGCAAGATTGACGGTTGCATGGTTAACACCAGACATCTTATTTAACCCTTTTTCAATACGAGTGGCACAGGCAGCACAAGTCATTCCTGAAATATCTAATTCTAGTTTTTCTGTTACTACTCCATATCCTAATCCTTCAACCTTTTCTTTTATTTCATTTGCTGAAAGTTCCTCTTCTCTATACTTAACCGTTGCCCTTTCAAGCGCCAAATTGACTGTTGCATTCTCAACACCTTGCAATTTATTAAGCCCTTTTTCAATACGAGTAGCACAAGCAGCACAAGTCATTCCCGTAATATCAAAGGTTTGTTCCTTTATTTTCCCCTTACTTTTCATGACACTTTGTTCAGCCATACCGCAAAACTCCTTATACCTATACAGGGTATATTTTAGTGAAAATAAAAATGTGCAGAAAAACAGCACATTTTCCCTCATTGAATTATTTTACATCATAGCCTTGCTCATCGATTGTTTCTTTAATTGTTTCAAGAGCAACTTCATTAGCATTGAATGCAACATCGACTAATCCTTCTTTTAGATTTACTTTAACCGTAGAAACACCAGCAAGCTCTCCTACACTTCCCTCTACTGCTTTCACACAATGATTACAAGACATTCCTTCTACTTTTAATGTTACATTTTCCATTTAAAACACTCCTTATTTTTTCATTAATTTTTGAATCGTTGTTAATACTTCATCAACTACTTCCATATCTCCATCTTGGATACGCTCTACCACACAGTTTTTTAAATGACCTTCTAACAAAATCTTGGCAACACTATTTAAGGCAGATTGTGTTGCAGAAATTTGTGTAATAACATCATCACAATACGTATCTTTCTCGATTAAACCTTTAATCCCTCTAATTTGACCTTCAATACGATTTAATCTGGTGACAAGATTCTGTTTTACTTTATCTGAATGATGACTTCTTCGATCACTTGTAATATGGCAACTTATTTCTGTTTCATGGTCTTTATGGTCCAATAAAACTCCCCCTTACATATCGTTTATAAATATATAATACCCCCGTATGGTATAAAAGTAAAATGAAATGGATTGACATTTTTGTGAATAATTCAGTGTCGCAACTCTTTTCCACTAATATAACCAAAATATGATATATTATTGCTATGAAAAATATTACGCAAATTCCACGTCAATCATTAAGAGAACAAGTATATAATCAGTTAAAGTCAGCAATCATTCATCTTGAATTAAAGCCTGGTGAGAGAATTAACGATAAAGCATTGGCTGAGCAATTTGGCGTAAGTAGAACCCCTGTACGAGAAGCACTCAAAAAATTGGAGGATGAAGGATTAATTGTAACTTCTCCAGGTTCGGAAACAATTGTTAGCCTAATTGAAGTAGAACAAGCGATGCACGCCTTTACCATTGTAGCCTCGCTCCATGGATTGGCTGCTAAATTAGCTCTCGCCACTTTATCTGCAGCACATGCCGAGCAAATGACTGCAATAAACAATGAATTTGCTGAAGCACTGAACGCAGAGGATAAGTATCGAGCGATTCAACTAGATGACCAATTCCATGCCGTAATTTTAGAAGCATCCCAGAATCCAGAAATAGTGACCGCTTTAGATCGCCTTCTTCCTAAAATTCGTCGGCTTGAGTTAGTAAAATTTAATGCTTTGGATGGACAAAAGTCCATTACACAGCATAAGGAAATAATTGCATGTCTATCTAACGGAAACAAGAGCCATCTTCCAATATTAATCGAGAATAATTGGTTAAGCTTGGCCGAATATTTAACCAAAAAAGAAGTTTAATTATTAAAATTCATTCACATAATAGGGGGGGATATTTGTCCCCACCTTGCCTCTATTTTTCTTTTTCTTCCCTTACAATGTATTCATTAATTCAGGGTAAATCTTTTTTAACAATGGAAGCAATTGACGTTCTTCTTCCGCAGTCAAATTGCTAGTAATTTCTTCATTTAGCCTTTCTAACACTTTTTGTATATGTGGAAAAATATTTCGTGCCTTATTTGTTGGATATAAATTATTAGATCGTCGATCATTGTTATCTGTGTGTCTTTCAATATATCCGACGGCTTCTAAATGCTTTACTGCTCTGGCGGTTGTCGCTTTATCAAACTTTAAAAGAGAGGAAAGTTCATCTTGATTTATTCCTGGTTTAGCAATAATTGTTTTCAAAAAAGCGTGTTGCCCACCATTTCCTAATTCAAATGGCTTCAATTCCTTCGCAAGGAATTTCTGATTCTGCCTATGGATCATCGATATCATCCTTCCAATCGGCATTTCATTCATATTGGTTCCCCCTCGGATAGTTTCAAATAGGAAAGCGAAGACTAATTTCATTGATTGTAGCATACAAAAAAATAGTTGCGCGCGCAACTAACTTATTTTAAAATGAAGCAATAATAGTTACTTAGGTAATTAACTAAATGAGGTGATTATTTGCATCCTTCTGTAAAAGAAAACAACCACGACATGTATCAACGTAGATGGCTCATTTTTACTGTTTTAAATATATTCACATTTATGGGAACCTTAGATGCAAGCATTGTAAATATTGCACTTCCGACTATCTCTAAACAGTTAGGTCTTGCCTTTGCAAGCTCGCAGTGGATCGTTATTAGCTATCTGCTAACAATCTGTACCGTTATTCTTTTCTTTGGAAAATTAGGTGACATGTTTGGAAAGATTAACGTCTTTAAATGGGGATCGGTTCTATTTATCATTGGCTCTTTCCTTTGTGGACTAAGTAATTCCCTGTCCCTTTTAGTCATTTCTCGTATTGTCCAAGCGATAGGCGCAGCAATGACGATGGCAAATAGCCAAGGAATTGTGACAGAAATTTTCCCAGTAAAAGAGAGAGGAAAGGCTTTAGGGTTAATCGGAACTTTTGTCTCTTTAGGGAGTATTACAGGACCAAGCTTAGGGGGTATAATCATCTCAAGCTTAGGCTGGGAATATATCTTCTGGATAAACATACCAATCGGTTTGATTGCTATATCCTTAGCGTGGAAAATATTACCTAAAGATGTGACAATAACAAAGACAAAGATCGATGTAGCAGGAAGCTTATTATTCAGTTTCGCCATTATTCTTTTTATTGGCGGTTTATTACTTGGTCAACAATATGGATACACAAACTGGCTCATTATCATTTCTATTATTATAGGGATGCTTACATTTATTAGTTTTATCATCGTGGAGCATCGAAAAGAAAGTCCAATGCTAGAGCTCTCCATCTTTAAGAATCCACTTTTTTCTGTCAGTATCTTTTGTGCGTTTATTGTCTTTATAGCTAATTTTTGTTTTAATATCCTGTCTCCTTTTTACACACAGGATATTCTTGGGTTGTCAGCATTACATTCGGGTTATATTCTTATGCTCTTTCCCATTACCATGGCGGTTGTTGCTCCGATAAGTGGAGCATTATCTGATAAAATAAGTGGGCAAGCTATTACTTTTGCTGGATTATTAGTAATGATTGTCGCACAAATTGGTTTAACACTTCTTCATGAAGGAAGCACACTGACAAGTCTTGCATTATGGATTATTATGCTTGGTGCAAGTTCAGGTCTTTTCCAATCTCCTAATAATTCGTTAATTATGTCAACAGTGGAGCGGAAGCAGCTTGGGATTGTAGGAAGCATAAATTCACTTGTCCGTAACTTAGGAATGGTTGTCGGAATTTCCCTTGCAACGAGCATATTATTCTCTGTTATGAGCATGAAAGCAGGCTATCGAGTTACGGCCCTTATTCCTGGAAGACCTGATATTTTTCTTAGTGGGATGCATGTCGTATTTCTTGTCTCCAGTAGTCTTTGTTTTATTGGTTTGCTTCTTACAGGTTGGAGATATGCAACTTCTCGAAAAGCAGAAGCGAAGAAAGTTCGAAATGCTTCCTAAATTTAAATGATTGCTATTGAAAAAGTTCCATGATAAAAGACAATCATGGAACTTTTTCTATTTGGCTAACTTTCAGAAGTTATCCCTGTATAGATCAAAATGGCATCACGTAAAAACGCTGTAGCGCCTGTTTGTATTTTGTCGTAATAAGAGATAAAACGCTCATCAGCAACATACATTTCCGCAAGCCCAGCATGCGCCTCTTTCTTATATTCTGGCCATGTGTAACTAAGCCATTGCTTGTGCAAGTCTGCCGCTTTTTGAGCGACCTCTCCTGCTGGATTTCCTTCTTTTAACGCTTCTTTTAATGTAGAAAACAGCTCTTTCTCTACTTCTATCATGTTGTTATACATGCTTTCTGACATATTCATGAATTTAGCATTGGATTGATTAATGACCTCTTCCCCATACTTTTCTCTTATTTCTTTACCATACTTCGCTTCATTATCATCCACCATTTTCTGCTTAAAGCCCTCAAATTTTTCTTTATCTGTCATGGTTCTTCTCCCTTCTATTGCATCCCTCGTTTTCTCTACATTCTCGATTAATTGGAGTAACTGTTCTTTTTTGGCGAGGAGTTTTTCGTGATGATCCTTCAATGCTTCTTTGACGTCAAAGGAAGGGGAACCCATCATTTTCTTAATAGTCTCTAAAGGAACATCCAACTCGCGGTAAAAAAGGATTTGCTGTAATCTATCTACCTCCTTTTGCCCATAGATCCGATATCCTGATGAATTGATTCTCGCTGGCTTGAGAATGCCTATTTCATCATAATATCGCAATGTTCTTGTACTTACTCCCGCTAACTTCCCTAATGCATGCACGGTATATTCCATCTATTCACCTCCTGACTCTTCTATCGTAAACGTTGACGTAACGTGAATGTAAATAGTTTTTTTATTATTTTTCCTATCTTTTTTACTAGTTAGCAAAAAAGCAGCTATCATAAAGAATACTCTTTATGATAGCTGCTAGATTTAGTTTTCCTTGTTAACTTATCTCCGTTTAGAAATTTTTCCTTTATCGCTTTAAATTTACGGTTGTTACCTCAAATTTATCATATCGGTGACGGGAAAAGGAATATTCAAACGGAATGCCATTATTCAAATAGCCAACATGTTCTACTTCAAGAATAGGATCATCCAATGCACATGCAAGATGCTCATGATCTAGGTCAGTCGATTTACATGCTCTAATTTTCCGATGAGATCCAGCTATCGTTAATCCTAATGTTTTCGTAATATGCTCATAAATCGATCCATATAAGACATCGTCATTTAGACCTGTTATGATTGTTGTTGGCATATAAGTAATTTCTAAAACATACGGTTCGTCTTTCACAGATCTTAATCTAATTAAATAATACACTGGGGTTTTCACATCAATTGCCAAGTGAGATGCAACCTCTTCGGTCGGAAAGTGAACTTCAAATTTAATAATTTTACTCTCTATCTTTTCTCCATCTAACAGCTTTGACAGTCCTGTAATTTCATTTGACAAAACATTTACTCTGCTATCGTGCAAAGCAGACTGAACAATGAAGGTTCCATGTCCTCTTTTTCGATAAAGAAGTCCTTCCATCACTAGCTTATCCAACGCCCTTTTCATCGTCATCCTGCTGCAGGAAAATTCTTTGGACAATGTAATCTCATCAGGGATCGGATGGTCTAATGGATAGAAATTTTCTTTAATTCGACGTTTCACTTCAATTGCTATTGCTTCATATTTGTTCATAAACGAACCACCTTAAAAATCATTCTATAAAATTATGTTTGCTTTATCCAATATATCTTTAACGAAAATATAATGATATTTTAATTATAATCATTTAATTTTAAAAGTCTATACTTTAAAACCTCACTCTTGTTATATCTATTTATAGTATAGTACATTTCTTTATGCATCGTATACCTTTTTGTAAAACGCTTTCAAAAAAATTTCTCCTACTTAGAAAATTAATTTGTCATTAAGAGAATATAAGCAGAAAGAGATAGTCTCATTTTAGACTACCTCTTTCTGCTTATATTTTGTATAAATTTATTTCTTAGGAACCTCGCAGCCTTCATCCGTGCATACAGCACCTTCTGCATCTGCTCCTGAAAGATCTTGAAATTTAGGAGCGGGATGGTCTTCCTGCCATACTTGTTCGAGAACACGTTTGAATGTCTCAGTAGGTTGGGCACCAGAGACAGAGTATTTTTGATTAATTACAAAGAATGGAACCCCTGTCACTCCAATTTGGCTAGCAAGCGCTTCATCTATTCTTACGTCATTTGCAAAGCTTGTAGAATCAGCTAATGCTTTTCGTTGTTGTTCTTCTTCCAGTCCTACTGATTTACCTATCTCTATTAACGTATCATGATCACTAATTAGTTTTCCTTCTGTAAAGTAAGCCTGTAATAATTTCTCCGTTAGCTCTTTCTCTTTTCCAACGGTTTTTGCATATTTTGTTAATCGATGAGCGTCAAAGGTGTTCGTTGGTTTCATGTTATCAAAATCATAGCTTAAGCCCACACTTACCGCTTGATTTCCGACATTCGCATTTGCGTTTTTCGCTTCTTCGATACTCATTCTATATTTATCAGCAAGTACTTCATGAATACTTTTTCCTGAGTAAGCTTCCGTATTCGGATCTAATTCAAAGCTCTTAAATTCAACTTCGACTTGCTCTTTGTAAGGGAATTGTTCTAAAGCTAGCTCCAATCGGCGTTTGCCAATATAACAAAATGGACACACAAAGTCTGACCATACTTCAATTTTCATTTTTCCACCTTCTTTATAGTGATGCTATAATCCTATCACAGCAACGGAAATAATACTTCGATTTTGCTCCTAGTAATCGTCCATTTAATTCCAATAGAAAAACTCCTTTACAGGAGTCCTTCTAAAAAATCTTTATTTAAAAACTTTCACCCGATCCTCAAGGGATTTAAACTCTTTTTCTCCTGGTTCTGCTGTTGGCTTACCGAATGGCATTTGTGCAACAAGCTTCCAAGTAGAAGGAATGTTCCATTCTGCTTGTACCGCTTCATCAATAAGTGGGTTGTAGTGCTGTAAAGAAGCTCCATAGCCTACTTCTTCCAGAGCTGTCCAGATAACCAATTGATGCATGGCATTCGTTTGATTTGCCCAAACTGGAAAATTCTCTGCATATAGCGCGAACTGCTTTTGCAATCCTTCCACCACTTCTTGATCTTCAAAGAACAAAATCGTACCATACCCTGCTTGAAAGGAATTTATTTTTTCTTTCGTGGTAGCAAAGTTTTCAGCAGGAACGATTTTTTGTAATTCATTTGCTGTGAGATTCCATAGCTTATCATGTTGTTCGTTTAATAAAACCACTACTCTTGTACTTTGTGAGTTGAAGGACGATGGTGTATGTAGCACTACTTCATTCACAATTTCTTGGATTTTTTCATCGGACGCGACTTGCTCCTTACTTATACCGTAATAAGAGCGACGCTTTTTAATAGCTTCTAAAAATGCACTCATTTTTCTCCTCCAGTAGAAAATTTTTTTCATATATATATTACCCATTTATCGCTTTCTTAAAAGGATTAACAATAAATTCTTAATGAAAAAATACAAAAAAAAGAGTAAAGCTATTTTAAGCCTTACTCTATGTATTCCTTTTATCCACGAATCGTTTTTAAAGCAGTGCTCCAAGCTACTACTTGGTCAAGCATTGCATTCATATTATCTAAATGTAGAGAAGATGGTTTAAATGTTGTAAAGTTCTCAAAATCAGTAAATAAAGAAAGTGTTGGATGAACACGAACGTCAGCGATTTGCAATTCTCCTAAGATTCCTCTTAAATGCTCAGCTGCGCGAGCTCCACCTGTTGAACCATAGCTTACGATACCGGCTGCTTTGTTGTTCCAAGCATCTCTTGCAGAATCTAATGCATTTTTTAATGCACCAGTAATACTATGATTGTATTCTGCTACAACAAATACAAAGCCATCAAGACTTGCTAGCTTTTCATTCCATGCTGCAACATTTTCTTGCCCTTCTGCTGCACCTAAAAAAGGTAGATTAAATGTTGCAATATCTACGATTTCGTATTCAGCATCTCCGCGTTTGTCAGCAATTTCTTTCACCCATGCTCCAACTTGCGGACTTACTCTACCTTGACGAGTACTACCTAAGATAATTCCAATCTTCATGATTTAACCTCCGTATTTTCAAAAAATTTTCATTACTTTTTTATCCTAATACTGAGATTATTTAATTGCAAATAATACGACTTACTAATTATTAAAAAGTTATTAAAAGTAACCGACTTTTATTTTCTGTATAGCAAGAATAGAAATTCCTAACACATTTCCTTCACAATTTTCCCTAAATTCGTAATACCTTTGACGATATTTTCCTCTGACATATATGAATAATTGATTCGACAATGGTTTTTCTCTTGGATACCTGGAAAGAAACTTTCCCCTGGAACATATGCAACTTTTGCAATTGGTAAACTACGCTCCTGCATGAGAATTTTCGTATCAATATGTTCAGGAAAAGTAAGCCATGTAAATAATCCACCTTGTGGATTCGTATACGTTACACTCTCCGGAAAAGCTTCCCGTAATGTTTGAAACATCAGCTCTTTTTTATGCTTATATGTACCGCGAATTCGTGCAATATGCTCATCCAAATCGTATATGTCCATAAACCGATTAACAGCATACATATTTAAGGTTGAATTTTGCGTATCTGAAGCCATTTTCAGTAAGCTTAGTTTCTCAGCTAAATCTCGATCAGCAATTAACCAGCCAAGTCGTAACCCTGGGCTAAGAATTTTCGAGAAACTACCGATATGAATAACTCTGCCCTCTGTGTCAAAACTTTTAATTGCTGGCAGATCTTCCCCTTCATATCGTATTTCACGATACGGACTATCTTCGACAATTACGACATTATATTTATTCGCTAATTCTACTAAAGCCTTTCTTCTCTCTAGGCTCATCGTCACTCCTGTAGGATTTTGAAATTCAGGAACCGTATAAATAAGCTTCGCATTGGAATGCTTTTGTAAAACAGCTTCGAGCTCGTCCATTCGCATGCCATTTTCATCCATTGATACGCCTATATATTCTGGTTCATACGGATTAAAGGCAGCAAGTGCGCCTAAAAAAGTTGGATTCTCTGTTATAATGACATCTCCTCTGTCAATAAAAGCCTTCGCTGCAAGATCCAACCCTTGCTGTCCACCTTGAATAATAAAAAGATTATCAATGTCACAAGTTATGCCAATTCGTTTTACCCGATTCACTAGCTTTTCCCTTAATGCCATTAACCCTTCTGTACCTGTATATTGAAGCGCCAATTTTCCCTCTTCCTGCAAAACTTGGTCATAGACTTTTCGTAATTTATCAATAGGAAAAATCTCTGGATCTGGATATCCGCCGCCAAATGAAATAATCCCTGGGTCCCCACCTAACTTTAATAATTCTCGAATAGCTGATGGCTTCACTCTTTCTATTCGATTTGCAAAATTGTAATTCATATGTTTTCCTCCTATGTACTTCCTCTGCACATTGAGCAGAATTTTCAGTATATTCATTCATTATAATGTAACATTTTAATCTTGGATATATAGATTTTTATGTTTAGTCTGAGGATTAGCTTGTAGTTGGCAACCTAGGCAACCATAAAAAGCAGCAGAATATCCCCTAAATAGATAAAAAAGCCAAGTCTTTTAAAAAGATGGCGCAATTTCTATTTTATTGCTTTGTAAATCCAACAAAATTAGAGTCCCGAATGAATTTCCCTTTTTATGCACTTTTCCATATTAACTGTTTTGACTAACTTCCCATTAGGATTAACAGCCGTTTCTTCTTTTGTAATGCTAAAACCAACTTTTTCATATAAACGGATATTCTTCGGTACATTAGCTCTGACTTTACATTCCACTTTCTGCTTACCATTTAATAATGCATATTCTTCCATCCATGCTAACATCGCTTGCGCAATTCCCTTGCCTCTTGCAGATGGAGTAACAGATAGTCTGGAAAAATAAAGAGAATCTTCTTTTAGCTGTAGACGTGAGGAACCTAGGGGTACGTCATCTAAACGATAGATAATTGCTTGCTCTGTTCCGTTTTTTAGAGCGGTTATTAATTTGTCTATTGGTTCATTCAATGCACTTGAAGGCACCTCGATATATCGATAATCTTCAAAAGCTTCGAGCATTAGCTCATGGACAATCGGAGCATCCTCATCTGTCACAAGACTGATTTCCTGCTTTCTTTTATTCTTTTTACCTATTAAAATATCCTTTAATTGACTGATACTGTCCACAATAAACCTTGCATTTACTTTGTTTAACTCATCAAACGATCCATATCCATATGTGACACCTATTGAGTCCATTCCTACATTATTTGCTCCGATAATATCATGTTCCCGATCGCCTATCATAATAAAATCACTAAGCTGATAAGATGGATATAACTCTAATATGTGTTGAATTATTTCTGTTTTCGATGATCTTGTGCCATCAAGATTACTGCCAATGATATGGGCAAAATATTGATCGATTTGAAAATATTTTAAAATTTCTTCTGCAAAAACAGTTGGCTTTGAAGTCGCAACAATTAAGATGCTGTCTTCTTCCTTCAGCGAGTCAAGCAATGTAGTGAAAGTTGAATATAATTCATTTTCAAACATTCCTTTCTGCTTAAATCTCTCCCTATATTGAGCAATAGCTTGATTTGTCATTTCTTGATTAAAGCCATAATATTTTGAAAATGATTCTTGTAGCGGCGGTCCAATGAATTTTTCTAACCTAACTAAATCAAGTTCTTCTTTCCCAAGCTTCTGTAAAGCATACTGTACAGATTTCGTTATTCCTACTTTCGGATCTGAAATCGTACCATCTAAATCAAATAATATTACTTTATATTTGCTCATTTCTCCACCCCTTCTGCATTTGACAAAAATCAAAATTGTCAGTCATCTCACTCTTTTGCCTCATTATAACGAATCGTACAGTTTGCCTCAATAAGAAAAGCTGAATACTTCGCTAAAAAAATAGTTGTCCTAATAACAATTCCGTCTTAACCACTTGGAATAGTCGATTATTTAAGTTATAATATAAAGAAGCAATACTCCAACTAACCTATAAATTTAAAACTCTTTACTATTTATTTCCTTAATATACTGAATTAGGAGGAATGAACAATGGTTTATTATGATAAAACGAAATCCATTAAAAATATTCTGATTCAAAAGATTGTTTGTAATAGTGGCTTATCCGCTGACATGTTAGAAAAATTATCTATAGCAGAGTTAAATGAAAAGCTAATGAAAGACTATCCAAATTCACATCCTCATACTGGATGCGGTTCTCTAAAGTGGAAAAATGTTCGCTAACGCTTAACTTTTTCTGCTTTTTTCTTTTTCCATCCTTTCTTATTAGCCTAAACCTTATTCCTACTATTCCTATATCTTCCCACTAACTAGCGAGCAGTGTACAATCAAACAGCTAATACGTGACTTTGTAATAATTTGTACCTATGCCTCCATAAAAAAAAGCTGCTATTAGCAGCTTTTATATGGAGTAATCTTCAGGGATAAAAACTTTTAACTGATTTGGCTTAACATAGACCTGATCTTTAATCTGTAAAGACAGGGATCTAAAGGTGTCTTTTGGCAGTTCCGCTTCTAGGAATTCATCCGAATCTTGTCTTTTTAGTTCTAAATGGACGATTGGACCAACAATGTGAATATGACTTACCGTTGCCATAATAGAATCTTCTCCCTGGTTTTCTTTACTAATTTGAATATCGTGAGGACGAACATAGCCTACAGCTTGCTTATTATTTTCCTCCTTCCATTCTGGGACAGAAAAGATACTTTCTCCTTGATGAAGCTTTCCATTTTCCAGTCTTCCATAAAATAAGTTCACATTGCCGAGAAAATCATAGACAAATGGACTATTTGGATGTTCATAGACCTCTTCTGGTGAACCTATTTGTTCAATTCTGCCTTCATTCATTACGACAATTCGATCGGCAACGTCCAAAGCCTCCTCTTGGTCATGTGTAACAAATACACTGGTAATATGAAATTCATCATGAAGCCTTCTTAACCACCGTCTTAAATCCTTTCTTACTTTTGCATCCAGTGCCCCAAATGGTTCATCTAGCAATAATACTTTAGGTTCCACTGCTAAGGCTCTCGCCAATGCAACACGTTGCTTTTGCCCTCCAGATAGCTGAGAAGGATACCGATTTTTCAATTCTTCTAGCTTAACTAATCGTAATAATTCATTCACCTTTTTCTCTATTTCTTGCTTAGTTGGTCTAGTCTTTCTCGGTCTTACCTTCAAACCATAGGCGATATTATCAAAGACCGTCATATGTCGAAATAGGGCATAATGCTGAAATACAAAACCTACATTCCTCTCTTTTGTACTGATTTCTGTAATATTATTTTCACCAAAGTAAATGACTCCTTGATCTGCGGACTCCAATCCAGCAATAATTCTTAACAAAGAGGTTTTTCCAGATCCTGAAGGACCAAGTAATGCAACTAATTCCCCTGTATTGATTTCTAAATTAATATCCTTTAATGCTTGGAAAGAACCAAATGTTTTGGAAACATTTTTTATTAAAATACTCATCTATAAATTCCTCCTTCCATATGACTAGTTGTTCGTAAGCTGTTTTTTTGTCTTCCATTCTAGTAGGCTCTTAATAATTAAAGTAATAATAGCCAAGATAGACATAAGAGTTGCCACTGCAAACGCTGCTGCAAAACGGTACTCACCATATAAGATTTCAATGTGCAAAGGCATTGTATTTGTTAATCCACGAATATGGCCTGATACGACAGAGACCGCTCCAAATTCGCCAATGGCTCTTGCGTTACATAAAATGACTCCATACAAAAGTCCCCACTTTATATTCGGAAGTGTCACATACCAAAATGTTTTCCACCCACCTGCACCAAGGGTTAGAGATGCTTCCTCCTCCGATGTTCCTTGTGCTTGCATTAAGGGAATTAATTCTCTTGCAACAAAAGGTAAGGTTACGAACACCGTAGCAAGGATAATCCCAGGCACGGCAAAAATAATTTTTATATTATGGGCAAAAAGCCATTCTCCAAATAATCCATGTGTACTAAAAAGCAAGACAAATACTAATCCTGCAATAACAGGTGAAACGGCAAAAGGTAGATCGATTAAAGTAATTAATAGATTCTTTCCTTTGAATTGAAACTTTGAAACCGCCCATGCTGCTGCAACCCCAAAGACTGCATTTAATGGAACAGCAATCAACGCTACCAACAAAGTAAGCTTTATTGCAGCTAAAGCGTCAGGTTCAGATATTGCTGCAAGATACACCTTTACCCCTTGGTCAAATGCTTGGAGAAATATCGTGATTAACGGTAATACCAAAAATATGCCTAAGAATAAAAGGGCAATACTTATTAGAACAATGCGTAGCCATCTTGGTTCAGAAGTACTTGAATTTGGTTTTATAGGTGCTGCAACATGCTGTAATGGCACATTTCCCGCCATGTTAACTCCTCCTTTCTTTAGTTCGTAGTCATATTCCTATTTGTCCACCACTGTAATAAGTTGATACAGAAAAGCAGTAGAAAAGATACAAATAACATAACAGATGCAATAGCAGTAGCTCCTGCATAGTCATACTGCTCTAGTTTTGTAATAATTAATAATGGCGTAATTTCTGTTTTCATCGGCATGTTTCCTGCAATAAAAACAACGGAACCATATTCTCCTAACGATCGAGCAAATGCCAGCGTAAACCCTGCAAGAATGGCTGGTAGCAACTCAGGAATGATGACTTTAATAAATGTTTGTAGCCTTGTTGCTCCAAGACTAGCTGACGCTTCTTCTATCTCTTTTTCTAGATTTTGCAAAACAGGTTGAACCATTCTTACAACAAATGGAAGTCCTATAAAGGTTAAAGCAATGGTTACACCAATAGGAGTAAAAGCAACCTTAAATCCAAGGAGACTCCCTATCCATCCATTGGGGGCATACAGTGTAGTTAACGCAATCCCGGCAACTGCTGTTGGCAAAGCAAAAGGTAAATCTACTAATCCATCAACAATTCTCTTACCTGGAAAGGAGTAGCGGACTAATACCCATGCAAGTAACACACCAAACACTACATTTATTAAAGCAGCAGTTAAAGATGCTCCAAAACTTAATTTATAGGAAGCAACAACCCTTGGATCTAAAACAGTATCCCAAAATCTTTCCCATCCCATTTTGGAAGTATTAAAAAATATCATCGATAATGGCAATATCACCAATATGCATATATATAGCATTGTGTATCCTAAAGATAGTCCAAAACCGGGAAGCACATTACTCCTTTTATTACCTCGTTTTTGTTTCCTTCCTTTACTCATCTCTTCACCTCTGCAACTTGTGTATTCCGATATTTTCCATCAATCTACTTTTATCATTTTTCTAACAGCAAATCATCATTCCCTTTTCACGATTACTTAAAGGAGAATGATGATTTGAAAAAATATGTTTTTTTCTAGTAAAGCTCAACGGAAATATTTTAGAAATTCTTTTTTTCTGCTGAATCAATTCGAAGGAATATAGATTTGGTCAAATGTACCACCGTCACTAAAATGCTTTTCTTGCGCTTCTGTCCAGCCTCCAAAGTTATCATCGATCGTAACTAATTCCATCTCTTCAAATTGATTTGCATATTTTTTTAGCACTTCTGGATCCCTTGGGCGATAGTAATTTTTCGCTGCAATCTCTTGCCCAACCTCACTGTATAAATATTGAAGATACTCTTTTGCAACCTCTGTCGTTCCCTTTTTCTCTGTAATTCCATCCACTACAGCTACTGGTGGTTCTGCTAATATACTTAATGATGGACTAACTATCTCAAAGTTTTCTTTACCTAATTCATCAATTGCTAAATAAGCTTCATTTTCCCAAGCAATTAATACATCTCCAATCCCTCTCTGAACAAATGTATTGGTAGAATCACGTGCTCCTGAATCTAGGACCTCCACATTTTGAAAGAGTGCTTTTATAAATTCTTTGATTTTCTCTTCATCGCCATTATTCTGTTTGGCAGCATATGCCCAAGCAGCTAGATAATTCCATCTCGCACCACCTGAAGTTTTAGGGTTAGGCGTGATAACTGATACATCTTCTTTAATTAAGTCATCCCAATCCTTAATATTTTTGGGGTTTCCTTTCCTTACAAGAAAGACAATCGTTGACGTATAAGGAGTTGAATTATTCTCGAATTTCGTCTGCCAATCCTCTTGAATTACACCTCTTTCCTTTACAATCGCATCAATATCTCCTGCCAAAGCTAATGTAACTACATCTGCTTCAATCCCATCAATTACAGCTCGAGCTTGTTTTCCAGACCCACCATGTGACTGTTGAACAGTAACATCTTGCCCTGTTTTTTCTTTCCAGTATTTCGCAAAAGCATCGTTGTATTCTTGATAAAGTTCTCTTGTAGGATCATACGAAACATTCAATAGTTCTATAGAAGAAGCTTTTGAATTTTCGCCACTGCTTTTTGTATCACTGCATCCAGAAAGTACTAAAGATGCTATTAGTAGAATAGTAGAAATTTTAAATAAGGACTTAATCTCTTTTGTCATGATATGGTTCCCCCTTTTTTATAAAAAAAGGCTGCCACTTAATAATGATTAAGTAGCAGCCTTCAGTTTACTGATCAGCTTTCCGTCCGAAAAGTATTTATTTTCAATCAATTGATTATTATTAATTTAAACTCATTTTCCTTATAAGTCAACTAGGAATTAAATTTTTTCTTAAAATGAATGAATGATAGTATACTAGATTACTTATTTCCTAACATTGGGTTATCTTCCAATTAAAAATCTACTATAATGGAATTACTAAATAAAATGAGGTGCATAATTGGAAAATAAAAAGAGGTTGTTTTTTGAAGGGAAAGAAAAATTACATGTTTTATTTTTCTATAAGGGCATGAGAACCTACATGGAAGAAGCAATTCACTTTATCCATGCAGGGATCCATGCAGGAGAATACGTTATTCTGATTGAAAATGAACGAAATTTCCAAAAAATCTATGAACAATTAAAAACTAAAATTACTTCTGTACAAATGAAACAGCTACATTATGTTAATAGTTTAGACTTTTATTTTTCAAGTGGAGGCTACCATCCACCAGTAATCAAAGAGTATTTCAATAAAACCATCCAGCCATTTGTAGATAATAATATCCCCTTTCGTTCATGGGCACATGTAGAATGGGCAACGATGGAAGAACCTTACCATGTAATAGGAGACGTGGAAAAAATGGTAGAGTACACTTTCAATCAGATTCCCTTTCCATTGATATGTGCCTATGGAGAACTGAAAATACCAGAAACTTTGACAACTATTTTACTAGAAAACCATCCTTACATTTTGAAAGAAGATAAACTGCTTTTATCTGAAAAGTACATAACTAATTCACCTTTTCATTTAGATAGTGAAATAGAGTAAAAATCTATCTATCGTTAAAATTCTCTCTGTATAGTCTTAGATGAATTATTCGTTTTGAAATTAAACTTTTTGGGGGCTAGCGAATAGCAAATTCTGGTCTTTCATCATTAATCGCTAAATCCCTGAAGTTGATAATCCCTCTACATCCTTCTTTTTACTCCAATCAAGTCTGTCGATTAAACATCATTTTCTTCCTTGTTCATTTAATAATACCTTTAGCTTATTTCCCCACCAAATCCTTTATCCTACTAATATACTAAAATATTTTATTGACAATTACTTTTTTAATATGGTAAATTCTATTCATCGGTTTATCACTCTAATATATTATCGAACTAAAGGATTTTTTAGTAATATTGTTAATTTCATTAGTCTTATCCAGAAAAAATACAAACTTTAATTCATAAAGGTGGCTTTTACAACATGAAACGTTTAGCAATTAATTTACTTATCTTAGTATCTGTATTTTTCGTTTTTGCAGCTTGCTCAAACAATTCAAAAGATAAAAAGGAAGATACATTAGTAATTGGTATTGATGATAAATTCGCTCCAATGGGATTTAGAGATGAAAACAACGAAATCGTCGGTTTTGATATTGATTATGCAAAAGCAGCTGCTGAAAAAATGAATCTGTCAGTAGAATTCCAACCGATTGATTGGAAAACGAAGGAATCTGAATTAAGCAGTGGTCGAATTGACCTCATTTGGAATGGATATACTATTACAGATGAACGGAAAGAGAAGGTTCTTTTCACGAAGCCATATTTAAAAAATGCACAAGTAGTCGTAACATTAGCTGATTCCAAATTATCAAAACTAGCTGATTTAGAAGGGAAAGTAGTTGGTCTTCAATCTCTTTCTTCTGCATCAGATGCATTAAATGCTAATCCGATTAAATCGAAAATGAAAGAAGTTACCGAGTTTTCCGATAATGTATTAGCATTAAGTGATTTAAAATCTGGTCGTTTAGATGCGGTCGTTATTGACGAAATTGTTATTGATTATTATATGACGAAGGAACAGGATTCCTTTAAAATACTTGATGAATCACTTGCTCCAGAAGAATATGGAATTGGGGTTAAAAAAGGAAATGAAGCGTTATTAGAAAAACTTCAAAAAGCACTTGATGAAATGAATGAAGATGGAACTGCCGCTGAAATTTCGGAAAAATGGTTTGGTGAAAATAAAGTATTAAAGTAAAAACTCGCAAATGAATCGTAAACAAAACAGGATTTCTTTACGAAACCCTGTTTTGTTTTGTTGGAGGAATAAAAATGTCGTTTGATTATATTATGTCGATACTTAAGCCTATGTTGGAAGGAGCACAAGCAACTGTTCTCTTATTTATTATTGCTATTATAGTATCCATTCCATTAGGTTTTCTATTAACGCTAGCTATTAGAAGTAGTATCAAGCCCATTGCTTGGCTAGCGAATTGCTATGTTTACATCATGCGTGGTACACCTTTATTGCTACAATTATTGTTTATCTGCTTTGGTTTGCCAATGATCCCAGGAGTTGGAGAATACTTGGTGTTAGACCGTTTTGTTGCAGCTTCTTTAGGATTTATCTTAAATTATGCAGCTTATTTTGCGGAAATTTTCCGCGGGGGTCTACTCGCTATCGATAAGGGCCAGTATGAAGCTTCCCAAGTTCTTGGCTTAAGTAAATGGCAAACGACAACACGCGTTGTGCTGCCACAAATGTTTCGCATTGCCCTTCCTGCTGTGGCAAACGAATCTGTTACATTAGTGAAAGATACGGCCCTACTCTATGCTGTTGCAGTCCCAGAGTTACTTCACTTTGCGCAAACGGCAGTTAACCGCGATTTTACGATTGTGCCATTTTTCCTTGCAGGGGTTATTTACTTAATCATGACCCTACTATTAACATTGTTATTTAAATGGCTTGAACGAAAATTTAATTTTGAATAAGAAGGACGGATACTTATGGCGATCATTGAAATATCGAATCTCAAAAAATCATACGACAAGCTGGATGTACTAGAGGAGATTACCTTTGATGTAAATAACAATGATGTTGTTGCTGTCATTGGTCCTTCTGGTTCAGGAAAGAGTACCATGCTTCGTAGTCTTGTTAACTTAGAAAAGATTGATGGTGGTAGTATTCGAGTTTGTGGTGATTATTTAGTAAAAGACGGCATCTATTCGCAAGCACAAGACATCAAGCAGATTACATCAAAGATGGGAATGGTTTTTCAGCATTTTAATCTATTTCCACACCTTACTGTAAAAGAAAATATTGAGCTTGCTCCGAAATTAGTCAAAAAAGAAGCAGCCGCTGCCATTTATGAAAGAAGCACAAAAATCCTGGAGAAAATTGGTCTTTCTAATTTTACCAATGTATATCCAGCCAAACTCTCAGGTGGACAAAAACAACGGGTTGCCATTGCACGTGCATTAATGATGGAACCAGAAATTTTACTGTTTGATGAACCTACATCTGCGTTAGATCCAGAACTGACTGGAGAAGTATTAGAAGTGATGAAAGACTTGGCTGAGGAAAAAATGACGATGATTGTCGTTACTCATGAAATGGGCTTTGCCAAGGAAGTAGCAAACAAAGTCATCTTTATGGACAATGGAGTAATCGAAGAGTCTGGTCCGCCAAGCAGTCTTTTTATGAATCCTCAATCTGCGCGTACGAAAGCGTTTTTGAGCAGGAATTTGAAATAGAAACGCATAGAAAGTGCTTGGAATATTGATATGCCCCTAATAAAGGAGACCGATTAAATATTACCTGTCTCCTTTATTAGGGGCTTTTTCTATGAAAAAGATTCCTATTTCTTCCCAAAAAAGGATGGGACAATTTTATCGTTTATGCATTGAGAATGAACAAATACTTTTGAAAAAGGTGAGAATTGATATTGGTAGAGAAGCTATGCAAAAAAACTACTATTCAGATTTTCCCTACTGGAATCTATTATTTTTTTGACAAAAATACTCCTCATTCTATAACTATACCATTTGGGATTCTTCTAAGAAAAATCCGACTGTTAACGAAGGCTATAAGAGCGACTCCTATTAGTGCTAATGGAATCAACATTTGACAAAAGTAAATGATCAAGTAGTCTATTACCACCATCATAATACTC